>NZ_MCYD01000807.1:0-9403 GCF_002876325.1 Vibrio sp. 10N.261.52.A1 | reverse complement strand
ATTAAATATAAATAGTATCTTCCAACATTATCATCAAAGCTTCCAGAATTTATATGCTCTTCATACAGACGTTTTAACTCAACATCTTCTTGCTTGGTAATTACTCCATCAGATGTATGTTTTTCATAAATGGTTCTATATTCATTTTCTGAATAAGATGAATCTATAGCGTAATTTTCAACCCAGTTATAGAAAATAACAGAGATAATAAAAAGCAATACACATGTAAAAATAGGCTTAATACGAGTCATTACCTAATACCCCTCCATTATATGAATCACATGAAAATAGACATATCCGGAAATCAGTAATTGAATATTGAATAACTCCCAATGGCTCATAGGAGTATGAACCAATAGGGTACGCGTCACTGATAGAGAGAACCTCCGTTTGATAGTCCCAAGGCCCTTCCCTTGATATATCGTATGTGACCGTTCTTTCAACCACCTGAAACTCTTCAAAAAGATCTGACTTCTCAACCAATAGCTGAGCTTTCAACCCATACGTCAAAACTCTTTTAACTTTATAGGCATTATCAAACGCATCTCCAAACCCATCGATGTCCTTCCATTCAGCTGAGATAGGTCGTCTTTGATAAACCCCCTTACCATTAACTATTCTTCTTTTTTTTGCTCTTTCCTTCTGAATCATAACATCATTATATAAATAAATCGTAATCACACTAACAGTAGAACGCATCACTGCATCTCGACTATTCGCTCCGCTCGCAGCTGCCGCAATACCTGACACAATCACCATACCGCCTGCTTCCTGAAGCGTCAGCGTTTTATCACCATCATGAACAATACCACCGCCCAGTTTACCAATGACACCACTGATAAAGCCTTGCTTGAAGCTGCCACCTTGCAACTCATGGAAGCCGCCTTGCACCACGCCATGAGCGACGGGCAGAGCCGCCCCAAATGGACTTGTGCCACCCGAAGCACCATGAGCTACCCCATAGGTGACACCCGCAGATAGCCCTCCTAACACGCCAGCTTGCATCGAGTCACCAAAGTCACCTGTCGTGATATAAGTCGTAGAAAATGACACGGTTGCTCCGCTCGCAGCCGCTTGCGCGACGGGTTGTAATCCCGCATACAACCCGGAGGCAGCGTACCCCATCGCGATAGCGCCAACCACCATCCCTGCCATTTGTATCGCCGGGTTTTCAAAGGTTTGACTCACCACAAAAAAGGCCATGGCCGCGGCCCACCACACCCAATGCCCCGTCGGGTCCGTATACTTTAGCGGGTTGTTATAAACGTACGCGTAACGGTTGTAACTTTGACTCAAGCTTGGTTCTGGTACAAACGTATCTGCACTCAAGAATCGACCAATGGCTGGGTCGTAAAGTCGCGCGTTCATGTTGATAAGACCGCTGCTGTTACCGACGTTTTCATGCCCAGTGAAGCCGCGCATTTCAGCATTGGTAAACATCGGTGTGGCTTGTAACTCTGCCGACACTAAAAGCTCACCAAACGGCGTATAACCGCGCTCAATTTGCACTTGCCCATTTGGGTCGGTGATTAAATCTGCCGTCCCTAATGCATCTCGATGGAAGTAAGCGGTTCGGTCAATTTGCTTTTCACTGCCAATTAACGTTTTCACGTGTTCAGCGACCGCCTGATTGTCTGCCATAAATCGGTGGCGCATCGCAGTCACCGCCTTGCCGTCCGCGTTGGTCGACACCTCTAACTGGTACTCAGGGCTGATGTAGTAAGTTGTGACCCCATCGGACGTCTGTTTCACACGCTCTCGCTCACTGCCATACTCATACTGAGCGACGGCGCCATTGTCATTAATGTGCTTGGCCTTGTTAAACGAGTTCCAAGCGATAGTTCTTCCACGACCTGAAACCATATTGCCGTTGGCATCATACGTATAATCCCCAACCAATTGCCCGTTGGCATTGACATTAAACTGGCCTTGTCCGGTTTTATACGTCAAGTTGCCATACACATCATAACGATAATCGCGCTCGACCTGAGCAACACTGCGATTATCGCTGTAATGCCACTGCGTTAAACGGTCAAAATCATCGTACTGGTAAGACTCCTGTTGATTTCGAACAGCGCTGACTTTACTCAGAACGTTACCGCGCTCATCGTAAGTATAATGAATGTCTCGAAGATAGTTGGCCCCCATTCCCGTCGTAATGCGCTGAACCGTACCGCGAGAGCGGTCAATATCACGCCTTGTCAGCATCCCATTACCAAAGAGCTCACCACCAATTCGTCCAAAGTTATCACGACTGGTCGCTACCCAGACAATTTCCGCCGTATCATCATCAAGGCGTTGATCTAGAATCTCCTGAAGCTCTGCCTCCGCGACCACCAAATCATCAAGTTCATCGGTTAAGTTAGACAGTAAGTCAGTTTCTTGTCTGGCTAATGCGGCATTTTGTTGCGCTTGAGCAATCAATTCATTTGCCCGACGCTCTGCATTATCAGAGGCCGCTTGATAGTGGTTCGCCTGACTCCGCTTTTGATAGGACTGAGCACGCTGACGATTCGCGATCGCTTGATAGTGGTTTGCCCATTGGTTATAAACTTGCGTTAAGTTAATGCTGGCCCTTGCGCCATTGTAGCAACCAAGAGAAGCTAACTTTCCTGTAAAACAGCGACGCGTCTGAACCATCCACAGTGGTACTTTAGCCGTAAAATACTCTTTCCTTTTGCAGTTCCCTTTCCAATCTTTCTTAGTACATCGGTCATATTTGTAGTACGCGTAGCCATTTTGTGTCTTGTAGTTACTGAACACTCGATGACCAAAAACGCGCCAGTAATATTGAGCGCTACGACGATAACTCGCGGCGCGGTTAGCATTAATATTGGCACTTCTAAATAAAGAGCTCGCACTGGCTCTGAGTTTGTTGGCGCTATTTTGGTAACTATTACTTTTGGCAAACAGCTGCGCTGCCGCTTGACGCAAACGTTCAGACTCTTCGATGTAGAATTGCGCACTTTTCTCTAACTCATAAGCTTGCATTTCGAGTTCAACAATGCGCTCAGAGGTGGCTTTTAACGCTTTCTCGATTTGCAGGTATTGGCTATCCCAAATATCAGAATAAGGGATACTCATTCGCTTAAGCAGACCATTCACATCGTAATCTTTATCTAAGTTCATCCCCGACGGGAAGGTAACCCGACTGAGACGACCTTCTTCATTGTACTCGTAGTAGGTGGTGTACTCTGAGCCATCGATGGATAGGGTCATCGATTGAGTGCGTCCCAACGCATCGTACGTATAACGACGTTGGCTACTGTCACTGCTGGAGGCATCAAGTCCCCCTTTCAGCGATTGGTCATACTGCCATTGATTGATTTCATCTGGGCGAGTTTCATTGATTTTACGACCGAGTGCATCGTAAGAGAACGTGGTGCGCTGTCCTTTCGCATCCTGTTGCCAAACCAGCTCCCCCCACGCATTGTGACCATACGTCCAAGTGCCCATCGCAGGGTCAATCATCTTGGTTTTATAACCGAGCTGGTCATAACTCAGTTCCGTTATCAGTCCATTGGCCTCGGTTTGGGTGAGGTTACCTACCGCATCATAGGTATAGCGTAGGGTCGATTGACCATTTTCTACGATTTGTACCGTCTGCCCCAGACCATTGGTTTGCTCGACCTTTTCGAACGCTCCGGGGCCCGTTATCGTTGCGGTTAAGCCTTGATAGCGAGTGGTCGCCACAAGGTCGCCGACCTCTTCTGTTGGTTGAGTTTGAGTAGTAGGCCGACCTAACCCGTCATAAGTGGTTTGTAACCAGTACGTCGCATCCCCTGCAAAGTACCCCTCAAAATAAGGCACAGTTTCCCCAACGAGCTGACCTTTCGCATCGTAAGCCTTATCAACCATGATGTTTTTACCATCACCGTTCAATTGTTTGGTGCGCACTTCACGTCCCAACCTGTCAAAATACGTGGTCGATAATCCACCCTGAGAAGTTTGTGTGGTCACCATGAAGACACTGCGGTCACCCAACGTCAATCCGTGTTGGTCTAAACCGGCATCCGCGCCATCGCTCCATTCATAGACTTGTTCAACCCAATTACCATCGGGCAAGATTTTCTTAATTTCTCGACAATAATCGTCATAAGCAAACCGGGTCATCAACCCATTAGCATCGGTGACGGTATCGGGTGATCCACACGAGTTGTTATAAGTGGTCGTGACAAAGTGACCAAGGGCGTTGGTATGCTTCGTCACTCGACCTAACGCATCGTACAGGGTCGTCGATTGACGCGTTTCACCACTGCCAGTCGTACGCTCTAAGGTTCGAAAACCGCTGGTATTGTAGTTAAATTGAGTCGTCAAAGAGAGTGCATGTCCAGGTTCGACAATTTGCTCAACCAAAGCCCCGGTATTCGCATCATAAGAGAAGGTCGTCTTTCTCGTTTGAACATCGTGACCATTGGATTTGGTCACAGACACATCGAGAGGTTTGCCGATTAACCAACGTTGCGTATCATGCTGATAACGCGTGCTCGTTTGTTCAACAAATCGCTCACCATTGCCATCTTCGACCGTTCGAGTGATGGTATCGGGAAAGTTAAGTGCATCGTAACCTTGATATTGCGTGACAGTATGGGTCAAAAGGTTTCCTGATGTATCCCACGCCGATTGACGGTTTTCAATCATTTGTGGCCAAGACTGCCCAGAGACAGGAGACGTCACCTCTCTATAATCAAATTCGCTTTGAGCAATCTTTTGGTTATTGATTCGCGTTTGCCTACGCTCAACATAAGGTGTCCAATCACTGCGGTACCCGGTCACGGTGGAGGTGAGGGTATGACTCGCTAAATCTTTGGTTTGTATTTCCCCAAATCCGAGCAGCCCCTTATCAGGGTGAGCGTGATACCCTTTATAGAAGTACTCGCTACGGTTCATACCGCCAATGCCATTACTGCGCTTAAGCGCCTTGACCACTTTAAAGTTTGGCTCAAGAGCAATGAGTCCTGAAGGCGCTTGCGCCCCTTGAAACACAGAGGCATTTCCTGTTAATCCATACTCAAACTCACTTTTCACACCTAACCCTGACGTCACCGATTTGAGTAAAGCCAGCGGCTCGAACTCATAAGAGAGGCATGTTAATCCATCGATAGAGCGATAACAGTCGCCGATTAAGCCGTCGCCATTGGCGTCGACGCCCTTTTTGAACGGCCCGTAAACGTTATTCACAGCCATAGAGTAAATCGTCGTTTTAATACCAAAGAATTTTTGAATCTTATTCCCTGAAAACGACATCTTGTCTTTAAGCAAATCAAGGTCAGCGTTTAACGTGGCTAACACGGTCGGCGAATTAAAATGCTTACCGTCGCCATAAGCACAATAAACGCGCTCTCCGGCGATATAGCACAAGTCAGACAACCCATCATTGTTTCGGTCAGACAGCATGATGGACGCTTCAACCTGTGACACGTTATTCTCATTGCCAGTGTCGATTCTAAAATGGTCTTGTCCGAGCGTTAACCATGTTTTGGCGGCATCAAAACCTTGTCCTGTATTTTGGTGGCAAACAAAATCATTCCCTTGTCGGTAACATAGCTCGGCCAATCCATCACCGGTAACATCGACAAGGTTCATGGTACGTTGCAATTGTTCAACTACGTTGACGTCTTGCTCGTGGGTATCATGATTCGGTGATTGAGAGGCGGTGTTTTTTAACCCAACGGGCAATTGACTTGCCCAGCGCTGAGCAGCTTGAAAAGAGAGTGTACTGCTGCTGGATTTTTGACCCAAAGAGCAATAAAAATGGCCATCAAGCTTCACGCCACATAAATCAGCAAAACCATCTTGGTTAATATCAATAAATTGGCTTTGTGGTAGGTTCACAGGATCGAAATCAACACTTCCAACACCAAAGGATATTGACTGATACGTTTTCTCTAACGGGTAACCTTGGCCCATTAAGACATAATCGGCGCTAAATCCTCGCCCTGTATTGTTGGCGCAAACCACTCGGTTGGATTCAACTCGGCAAACATCCGCCAAACCATCGTTGTTTGAATCCAACAGTCTTACGGCATCATCAATGGTGTGATTTCGACTCCAGTAACGCCCCGAATTAAACGAACGTCCTTGATTATTCAACGCGCAGAAAAAACCAGTTTCATTGAATGCACACAAGTCTTGAAAGCTGTCTTCATTAATATCAAGTAAGCTCAACGATGCGTGGTTTTGAGCTTCCTCCCATGCACTGCCTTGAAAGTCGTGACTCCACTTTGTCGCTAAGGCGTAGTTCCCTTGCCCTTGGTTAATTCCGCAATAAAGCCCATCGTCAAGGTAGCACATGTCACTGAGACCATCTCGGTTGATATCACCCGCAACAAACCCTTTAAATTCATCGAGAGAGTACAGTGTCTTTTGCTCAGGCTCTCCCTCTGCATATGGGTTACTTTCCCATTCAAAAGTATGCGCAGGCATGCAATCGCCACCAGAGCCGCACACTCGCAAACTCTCCATTCGACTGAATTCAACGCCTTGAGAATTCACTTCACCGTATTTGAATTCAATGCGGCGAAGCCCATGACCACCGCGGTTAATTTGAATATTGTCGAGCTTTTGTCCCAGAGTCTGCTTGTGACCAAAACGATAGGCAGCCAACACATCAGGACGGCTCGTATAGTTAAAAGCAAGCGTCACGTCGGCATATTGAATATTATCGAGATAGTGCTGACCTTTGTGAGTGCGATAGCGAAAGTCGATACCATTTTCAAATCTGTCGGATTGTCTCGATATGAACCATTCAAGGCCATGACCATCAACGCTCAATTGAGCATCCTCTCTTGAGCCATAACGCGTCACGTACCCATCAGACGAATAAATAGTCCAGCTTTCTGGTCCAGAAGATAATTGACCGTTTGCAACAATTTTGGTCTGCCACCCCCCTTTCGTTCGATATTCGCTCCCCCCTTGGCCTTCGCGACCAGACACTAAAAAGAGACGTTGACCGTCTAAGCAATACACATCGGTATCATCAAATCGCATCCCACTATTGATGCCATCGTCTTGTTCGTTACGACTACAGCGAGTAATGCTCGACAACCCGTTCAAGGTCATTCCAAGCCCTAACGGACCATTGGCGGAGCCTTGCTGATATTGAACCGATAACGCGGGAACTAAGTCGTTGACGCCACTAGGCAGTTGCAAATCAACTTGATATCCAGATTTACCTTGAGAAACCAGCGCGCGTCCACTGAGCTCGCCAACCGAAGCGGCGACCGTCGGCAATGAGACGCCAACCATCATAAGTAATGAAGCGCTCACTTTCATGATATTCATCGCCTTCATCATAACGACTCCTTATTGTTACCGAGGTTATTGAATCTTTTTTCAATATCAATCAGGTCAGTTTCCACGTCGACCACTTGTTGTTGAATGGCTTGTATCTTGGGTGAGGCGGTGTCTGGCGTTAAAAGCGTAGGGTCATAATTCAACACAATGCCTTCACTCTCAAGCTCAGACAAAATGACACTGGCCCTTGCCAGAACTAACTCTGGAGACTCCTCCATTGATTGAGCTTCGGCCGTGTCTTGATCTAATCTTACTTTTTCATCCGCAATGTCTTGATTGAGCGTCTCCAGCTCTGACAACATCTGAGCTTCAATGCGTTCACTTTGAGATTCAAATGACTGTTGTGATGCTACTTGTTGGCCTTCAAACCCGGTAAACTCAGAGTTCCGCACTGAGTTTACTGGGGGTGCAGAATGACCGATGCGTTGAGTTTGAGTTGAATTATCGTAATTGAAAGCAATAACGCCTACTCCGAGCGTCAGGGTAATAAGAACCCCAATCGTTAGCCAACGATATACCATGACGTATCCTTGTATTATTGCGCTCTAAATAGGCGCTTCTGAGTAAGAGAGTTTGTGTTAATGGGATGCATTCGATTAGCAAGGTGAATGAGTATAAGTACGCCACCAGAAAGCCAAAGTAGCCACTGATGTCCATACTGCGTGTAAAGCGTTTGGCGCTCATTCAAAGGCACCAATACATCCATGATCTGTGTTGTTTGGTTTTCCACTTGACGAAGAACCGCCCCATCAGGGCCAATTAAGCTGGTTTTTCCTTGATTGGTGGAATAGACGACAGACTTGCCCACTTCAGCCGCCCTAACCCGACTAAGCTTCAATAAGAATTGTTTCACCCAAGGGGTATGAGTCCACTCAACATCACTTAATAAAAAGGCGACGTTGCCAGCGTGCAATTTAGAGGTAAAAACATCGGAATAGAGCGCTTCATAGCACACAGCCAACACCGCTCGAAGTGAGCCAAACTCATGCTGGGTAATCGAATTAGAAACGACCTGAATATCGCCGCCTCGAGAAAGTGTCACTTGCTCAACCCAATCGATGAACCAAGCGGGTCGATATTCACCAAAAGGAACTAATCGTTGTTTAAAGTAAATCGGTGAGGGTTGATCACTTCGGTAAATCACATTCTGTAAATGTTGACCGTTTCTAGCTTGTCCGCCCCACACCACCACAACACTCTTTTGTTTCAGCTTGTCTAAACTGTCCTTCACGAATGGCTGTATCTCTTCATAAGGTAAGGACATAGAGGATTCTGGCCACACAACGATATCGGCCTTAGGGGCTTGTAGAGATAGGGAGACGTAACGTTGAATGCGCTCAATAACATCGTTCTTGGAAAGCTTGTTCGGTCCAGTGAAGTTACTATGTAAAATACGAACAGAAGTGTTCGATTGACTTTGCTCAGAGAACTGGGGCAATAAGAGCGCCTGATTACCCCCCCAGAAACTCATTAACATCGTTACGAACAACGTAAAAGACTTAAGACGACTTGATTTATTACATATCAGCCAAGCAAATGAGCTGGCCAGTAGGTAAACAAGAAAACTCCCACCCAATGCGCCAATAACATTTAGCCAACCGGAAAACCCAACATCTAGCAACAAGAGCCCTGGGTGTAACCAAGCAAAAGAAAAGACAGTGTGCTCTCTTAATATATCAAGAGACACCAAAACAAAAGGAAGCGCTATGAGCGTGCGAGAAGCAGTCAGAGTGGCTAAAAGACAAGGAATAATGAGAAAACTGGATGATAGAATAATGACTAAAAGAGGCCAAAGCCCCCACCGAATCCAACTTGCATCCCCATACTCTTGAGCCAAATAACCATTTACCCAAAATAAGCTGGTCGTGTAATAAGCAACGCCAAATAGGAACCAAAGTGCGCTTTTAGAACGAACGGTTTTTAAGTTAACATAAACGACAAAGGCCAACGCAAAGGCCGCCACCGAGACACCAACTCCGAAAGAATCGACTCGATAAGACATTGCACTTAAAGCACCAGCAATCCCCCCAAAAAGGCTACCACGCAATATAGAATTCAATACTAATAACCCGAGAAAATAAAATTTATAATGTCAAAACTTCTAACA
>NZ_MCYD01000806.1:0-4803 GCF_002876325.1 Vibrio sp. 10N.261.52.A1 | reverse complement strand
CCTTGTGCGTTATTTAACTCAGCGACAATTGCTTCTTCGCTTTCGGCTAACTGGCTTGCCACTGCAGCAAATTCAGCTGCAAGGTCAGCATCAACCGTTTGCTCTGCAAGTGCTTTAGCCCAGTATGCCGCTAGGTAGTAGTGGCTACCACGGTTATCAAGTTCGCCCACTCGACGTGATGGTGACTTGTTGTTATCTAGGAATTCACCTGTCGCTTTATCAAGCGCATCAGCAAGAACTTGCGCCTTAGCGTTACCTGTAGCCACACTTAGGTGCTCTAGAGATGCAGCTAGTGCCAAGAATTCACCAAGAGAATCCCAACGCAAGTGGTTTTCTTTCTCTACTTGTTGAACGTGCTTAGGAGCAGAACCGCCAGCACCCGTTTCAAATAGACCACCGCCGTTCATTAGTGGAACGATTGATAACATTTTAGCCGATGTACCAAGCTCTAGGATTGGGAACAGGTCAGTTAGGTAATCACGCAGTACGTTACCTGTAACCGAAATCGTATCTAGACCTTCTTTAATACGAACTAGAGAGAACTTGGTCGCTTCTAGCGGAGAAAGAATCTTCAGTTCTAGACCATCTGTATCATGCTCAGGTAGGTAAGCATTCACTTTCTTAATAAGCTCTGCGTCGTGTGCGCGAGATTCGTCTAGCCAGAATACTGCTGGAGTAGCTGAAGCACGAGCACGTGTCACAGCAAGCTTAACCCAATCTTGGATTGGTGCATCTTTAACCTGACACATACGGAAGATGTCGCCTTCCTCTACGTCTTGTTCTAGAAGTACAGAACCTGAAGCGTCAACCACTTGAACCTGACCAGCAGCTTCAAGAATGAATGTCTTATCATGAGAACCATACTCTTCTGCTTTTTGAGCCATTAGACCTACGTTTGGTACGCTACCCATAGTTGTTGGGTCGAACGCGCCGTTCTCTTTACAGAAATCAATTACTGCTTGGTAGATGCTCGCGTAGCTACGATCTGGGATCATTGCTTTGGTATCTTTTTGCTTACCTTCCGGGTCCCACATTTGGCCAGAAGAACGCAGCATTGCAGGCATAGATGCATCAACAATGATGTCACTTGGTACGTGCAGGTTAGTGATACCACGGTCTGAATCAACCATCGCAAGTGGTGGCTGAGTTTCGTAAACCGCTTGTAAGTCAGCTTCAATTGCCGCTTTTTGATCTTGAGGCAGTGACGCGATCTTAGCGTATACATCACCGATGCCGTTGTTCACATCAACACCTAGCTCTTCAAAAAGCTGACCGTGCTTAGCGAAAACGTCTTTGTAGTAAACCTTAACCGCGTGACCAAAGATCACAGGGTCAGAGACTTTCATCATGGTTGCTTTCATGTGTAGAGAAAGCAGTACGCCTTGCTCTTTCGCTGACGCGATTTCTTTTTCAAAGAATGCCACTAGAGCTGCTTTGTTCATCACTGAAGCATCGATGATCTCTTTATCTTGTAGTGCAAATGCTGGCTTCAATGTTTTCTTAGCGCCATCTTTACCTACAAATTCAATGCTTACTTCTGTCGCACCGTTGATTGTTGTCGATTTTTCGCTACCGAAGAAGTCTTTATCTTCCATACTTGCAACATGCGACTTAGAGTCTGCTGACCAAGCACCCATTGAGTGCGGGTTTTTCTTCGCGTAGTTTTTAACTGAAAGCGGTGCACGGCGGTCTGAGTTACCTTCACGCAATACTGGGTTTACTGCACTACCCTTGATCTTATCGTAAGTCGCTTTTACTGCTTTCTCTTCGTCAGTGTTTGCTTCTTCTGGGTAGTTTGGAAGTGCGTAGCCTTTTGATTGTAGCTCTTTGATTGTTGCTTGTAGTTGAGGTACTGATGCAGAGATGTTTGGAAGCTTGATGATGTTCGCTTCTGGTGTCTTAGCCAATTCACCGAGTTCTGCTAGTGCATCACCAATACGTTGTTCTTCGTTCAAGTAGTCAGGGAAGTTGGCAATAATGCGCCCTGCAAGTGAAATGTCGCGAGTATCAACGTTAATACCTGAAGAAGCTGTAAAAGATTGAATGATTGGCAGTAGAGAGTAAGTTGCTAGTGCCGGAGCTTCATCTGTAATGGTATAGATGATAGTTGGTTTTTCAGTAGGCATGAAATTTCCCTATAGTTCTTACAAGCTCACATGAATAGTGAGATGTTATAAATTGACCAGTAAGCGACTCTGAGAGTGAAAACTGCTTACTCGATAGTCGTACTCTATCTTATTTTTCATGCAATCTAATGACAGCATGAACCAAATCCGTGAGTGCGTTGTTATAATAAAACACGTTGGTATAATTAAACAAATCAGGCTCAAGAGTCCATAAACTTGTTCTATTTTGTGTCTTTTAGGCGCGCAAATGATAGCTCAATTCCGTTTCAGTGAAAACTTTTCAGCACACTTCGTTTACATTTTTGCAAGGTAGTTAACATGTCTACTCGCTCACGCAGCGCTTCTCGTTCAGACAAACCAGCTCGTTCTGGCACCAAATTAAAACAAAACGGCAACAAGCAGGGCCGGAACAGTAATAGAAATAATACTGGCAATGCACACAAGAAATCGTACTCAAGTAAGCACAGATACAAACCTAAATCTGCGGATACAAAACCTAAAATTGCACTCGAAGATCGCAAAATCATTTTGTTCAACAAGCCATTCGATACTTTAAGCCAGTTCACTGATGGTGAAGGCAGAAAGACGCTCGCCGACTTTATTCCAGTAAAAGACGTTTATGCTGCCGGACGACTTGATCGTGACAGTGAAGGGTTAATGGTTTTAACCAATGACGGTATCTTTCAAGCCAAGTTAACTCAACCAAACTCAAAATCACCAAAGACTTACTGGGTGCAGGTTGAAGGCGCACCTTCTGAGGAGGATTTAGATAAATTGAGAAAAGGCGTCGAACTAAAAGATGGTATGACGCTGCCTGCAAAAGTTGAGTTAATGGCAGAGCCAGAGATATGGGACAGAAATCCACCGGTAAGATTCAGAGCTGCAATACCAACGACCTGGTTAGCGATTACTATCATCGAAGGGCGTAACCGTCAGGTAAGGCGAATGACAGCGAATATCGGTTTCCCTACCCTGCGTTTAATCCGTTACTCAATGGGTGACATGAACGTAGGGCAACTCCAGCCAGGTGAATGGAAAGAGATTTAATAAAAGACTAGATAGAAATGAAAAAGCGAGGTGTCTGTTACATAAGAACACCTCGCTCTAAAAACTTTTGATCTTATTTTTGGTCAATCAACCATTTTTGAAATGCTTTACGCTCTTCTTCACTGGCTCTTGAATACCAAAGCTTAAGTTGAAGCGTATTTTCAGACTCTTGAACCGTGCTATCAGCAGCAACAGTCGCACCAACCACAGCACCAGTTTGAACCGCGGCTAATTCTTCTTTCAATGAGCGAATCTTTCCTGAGTCGAAAACTAAACCTCTTTCTTGATTGTAATCTTTAACCAACTGAGGAATATCGCTGTAAGGCAATGCGCCTTGAGATGGCGGTAGAACTTCTTGCGCTACTTTTACATCATCACCGTTTACAGAAATATTGAAAATAGGCAGTTCCCGGTCTACATTTTTTGCGATTTTCTTGTACTTTCGGCTTACAAGATCAACATCAACATCTCCATTTTCAGGAACGGTAAATACCATAATGTAAGGAGCCGTACTGATGAATTCGCGTTTGCCTTTATCGCTCAAATACCCTGTGTAATCTAAAACGAGTTGGTTTTCACCAGAGGTAAGTACAGCATCTTCCACATTTTCAATAACCTCGCCGTTCAAGGTATTTAGTGAAATACCGGTAGCCAAGTCAAGAGCAGCCGTTGCGTACGGTGCAGAGAGTAGGCAGACAAAACTCAAATACCACTTATTCATATACGATTCCTTAATCAATAAATGTAAAAAAGCCAGCTAACAGCTGGCTTTTGTAAAGCATAGTTCACTACAGATTAGAATGTGTAGTAAACACCCGCTGTTACTGTATCAGCATCGTAATCTTTTTGACCAACCGTGTTAAATTCCAGAGTTGCAGTTTGGTACTCAGCTAGGAACAAAATGTTGTCACGGAAAGCGTAATCAACACCGACTACTAGGTTATCTACCTCTGTATCTTTAGCTAACTTAAGATTGCCTGTTACAGTAGCTTCTTCATCAAGGTTTGCAATTGCGTAAGTTGTGTATAGGCGAACCTTATCCATTTGGTATGCAGCCGCGAAGCCCATTGTGTCGCCGTTGAAGTACCCTTTAGCATCCTTGTCAGATACTGAGCCTTTGTATTCCCAGTAACCAAACTCGTTAGCACCCTCAAACTGAGCGTAAGTCAGTGCAAGGTAAAGGCCACCGAACTCAGCAGAAGCCGAAAGGCCTGCAAGAGAGTAATCGATGTCTTTTTCAGCTTCACCAGTAATGTATGAAGTACCGATAGAGAAGTTGCTGAATGCGTAATCCGCAGAGATACCGTAAGTGTTGTCTACATCTTCTTCAGAAGTCGTGTTCACATCAGCGACTAGAGTTAGACCTTCAACAAACTCACCTTTGAACACAACGCCGTGACCTTTAGACTCGCGGTGGTGACCACCAGTAGAGCCCATGTAGTTACCTTCGTTAGTAATGTCGTCTTTTTGGATTGCATCAGCAGATTCTGCTAGGTCGCCAGTCTCACCGAAAGCCATACCCCAAGTGTCAGTTTTGAAACCAACCCATACATCATCAAACTTTGCTTTACCGTCGTCATCTGCTTCGATTTCAAAAGAAGCGAATGCTGTGAACTGGTCATTTAGTTTT
>NZ_MCYD01000805.1:0-4616 GCF_002876325.1 Vibrio sp. 10N.261.52.A1 | reverse complement strand
CTTAGTACTGGGCTCACTCCTGCTATTGTGGATTGGTGCCAACTATCTGGCTTATCGTTTAAACGTCTCTTTGTCTCAACTCAACAAAGTGGAAGACCTTGCGAGTTTTAAGCGCAAACTGAAATCAATTTTGGATAACTTTACCTACCACAAAGGTATTCAATTCTGTCTCTACCAACCAGAAAACCACTCATTCAGTACACTTGATTATCATGGAAACAAATCGACAGTGCATTGTGACAAAGCGCTCTCTGAACGTTTTGTCGCAAACGCCATGGTTTATCGAAATGGTAAGGACGCCGATCCTCTCGCACGCAAACTAAAAATAGACCAACGTCACTACTGCATTCCTTTGTACTCACGTCAGCAGTTAATTGCGGTGTTGTATGTGAATGCGAACTTGCCTATTAGCCAGAATATCTTGCGCATGATCAGAGATTACACGGAAGTCTCACTGTCCAACTTACTGCTTCAGCACCAATTGAGTAGTAAAGACCTAATGACGCAATTAGATAATAAAAGTAGCTTCAACCTTGCATTGGAAAACTACGCCAACCAGCCAGAAACCTATATTGCTCTACTCGATATCGATAACTTTGATCACTTAAACCGTGCTTATGGTGAAGCCGTGGGTGACAAGATGATCAAGCTAACAGCAGAAGCACTGCGCTCATACTTTCCGAAGCCTAAAGGGCTATGCCTTGCTCGTGTCGGAGGCAAAGAGTTCGCGGTATTATTCAAAGCAAACGACGCTAACGACGCCAAGTTCCAACTAGACCAGTGCCGAATTGGCGTAGCAGAGAAAACGATTGTGACGCCAGACATCAGCCTCTCTTTAGGCGTAAGTGTCGGTTTTTCTCAAATAGAGGGAGAGCCAGATACAGCCCTAGCACTTGCTGAGCAAGCAAAGCTTATCGCTCAACAACTTGGAAAAAATCGAGTTGAAGGCCACATCAGGGCTGTTGCATAGGCTTCATAAATTGCCCTAACAAATCCCTTACTCGGATACCGATAAAAACAAAGCACCTAGGGTTCACGCTCTCGGTGCTTTTGTTTTTATAGAAAGTCATTACAATGCGCGTTCAACACGACAACCTCACCTTTCTGACGATACGAACCTTATGAAGCTAAGTAACCGACTGCAAACTCTCCACTCCCTTGTCAGTAATGACTACCAACACATTTGGGACTGTTGCTGTGATCATGGCTTCTTGGGCGTTCAACTGTTGGCGGACAACAAAGCCCCTCACATTCACTTTGTCGATATTGTTCCGTCCCTAATGAGCGAGCTAGAAAGCAAACTGGTGCGTTACTTTCCACAAAGCGAGATGGCACAACAAAAAGTCACTAGCCAATGGCAAGTCCACTGCATGGATGTCTCTGCAATCCCATTGGAAAAACACACGGGCAAGCATCTGGTCATCATTGCAGGAGTCGGTGGCGATCTAACTCAAAAGCTTGTGGACGATATTCACCGCCAGCATCCAGACAAAGCGATCGACTTCTTGCTCTGCCCTGTTCATCAGCAATTTGAGCTAAGAAGCCACTTAAAATCGCTCAAGTTCGGCCTAATTGATGAGGTGTTGATTGAGGAGAATCGCCGCTACTACGAAATTTTATTAGTCAGCAATAACCGAGGTGAAAGAGTAGATACTTCGACAGTAAGCGAGATTTCAAACGTCGGTGATAAGATATGGACTCCAAGCAGCGATGAACAAATTAAGGTATCTCAGCAGTACAAAGCCAAAACACTGCAGCACTACTTGCGTATCCATCAAGGGCAGGAGAAACAAGGTAAACCTAGCCAAGTGAAGCATATTATTGATGCCTACCAAGCGGTTAAACCATAGTAAGTACTAACTTTATTGCTGAAGGTGAAGCAAGTCGAATCAACAAAAAAGCCGATAGTTCAATGAGCTATCGGCTTTTTTAATACTATTTATTCAGTTTGAGCTTACTGCTCTTGTTTCTTATAAAGCTTATCAGCCTCATCAACTGTCTCAACCTCAGAGGGCTTATCAACCCCATAGACCGTATCAAGATAGGCATCTTTCTCTTTCCAAGTGTTGTTTAACCAGCTATGGAAGCGACGTTTAAATGCCTTATCTTCAAAGTAGTTACCATTCACGTTCTCATCCATTGGATGCAATTTAATACGCACAACAACCTTAGTCATTTTGCCTTTCAGCATATCTTCAAACGGAGAGGTTTGGTTTTCAGGGTAAGCTAAAGTCACATCCACGATGCCATCCAAAATTGGGCCCATTGCAGATAAGGCAAACGCCACACCACCCGTTTTCGGCTTCAATAGATGGCGGTAAGGAGTTTTTGCTGACGCAAGTTTCTCATGGTTTGCACGAGTCCCTTCAACAAAGTTGACCAATGTTGTCGGTGCTAACTTGAACTTAGTACACGCTTTATTGATTGCATTGAAGTCATCATTACGGCGTTCAGGGTTACGTAATAGAAACTCACGAGAGTGGCGTCTCATGAATGGCATATCTAAACCCCAGCATGCTAAGCCAACAAATGGTACGTACAGCAATTCGTGTTTCAAGAAGTACTTCGTCATCGGCATTTTGTCTTTTAAGATCGAAGACAAAATCACAATATCTGCCCAGCTTAAGTGGTTAGACATCATCAAATACCACTGCTTGGTCGAAATATCTTCCCCCCCTTCCACTTGCCATTCGATATCGTTATTGGCGTTCAACATCCATAAATTAAGAGAAGCCCAACACCAGAATGTGAAGTTAGCTAAGCGAGTGCATGATTTTTGAACGACAGAGATTGGCAAAATAAGTTTGATTAGGGCAAACAGACTCACAGCCAATGCGGTGAATGCAGTATTAATGGTCACGAACAATACGTTCAAGGCCATACGAAGATTATCAAGCATAAAACACAGTTATATTGAGAACGAAAGCCGCCATTATACGCATCTATAAATTATTCTCTTCAGTAATTGATTGAATATCTTAGGGGTCAAACCACTCAACCTATGCTAACGATGTTCAACCAGCGAAAGCCTATTAAAACGAAACCAAAAACACACAGATAAGTCATTTAGACATCATTGATATATTGTCTTTTTGACAACATTCGATCCAACAACCACCCTTCAAACCAGTATTGATAAGCATTCTCATTATTGGCATGGTACATGCAACTCTAAAGTGTAAATAGTTGAGTATCCTTAATGAGATAACTTCTCTTCTTAAAGGTGGATGATATGACAGATATTCCTCATGGTTTAGTTACAGGCAAAGTCCTAAACAAGACAGAATGGACAGATCAATTGTTCTCAATCCAGGTTAGTGCTCCTGTCTCTTCTTATCAGGCAGGTCAGTTCACTAAGCTTGGCTTGCTCAATAACGAAGGTGAGTTCGTGAGACGCGCTTATTCCATGGTAAATGCACCAGAGCATGAGCAAGGCCATCAACATCTAGAATTTTTGATTATTAAGGATCAGAACGGTCAGCTCTCGCCTCAGCTTCACGAACTGCAAGCTGGCGATGACATCTTTGTCGGCAAAGACCCAAGTGGTTTCATGACATTAGATGAGATCCCAGAGATCACAGACGATCTATGGATGCTTTCAACCGGAACCGCGGTAGGCCCGTTTATCTCAATGCTTGAGAGCATGCAGATACAGCAGAATGAGTTGGCTTCAGACAAAGCCTCTTCATTCAAAAATCTGGTTCTGGTGCATGCCGTAAGAACAGAGCAAGACCTCACTTATCGAGATCGTATCACTCAACTCGTTGATCACTTTCAAGGGAGACTTAAATATGTGCCAATTATTTCTAGAGAATCAGTTACCGGAACTTTGCGCGGACGAATCCCAAGTTTGTTACTTGGAGGCGACCTCGAGCAAGCCGCGTCTGTCACTTTCAATCAAACCCGCAGTTTCTTCTACCTTTGCGGCAATCCGCAAATGGTTCGTGACACAAGTGACGCACTAACAAGTTTAGGTTTCGAAAAGCATCTACGTCGAAAGCCTGGTCAATTCAGCAGTGAAAATTACTGGTAAAGATAGGCTACCTAAAACACCGAAGTACCTATTTCAAAGAACAGTTAAAGTTAAATAAGAGGTTTTATATGAGTCATTTACGTATTCCTTCTCACTGGAAAATTCAACGTTCAACACCGTTTTTCACTAAGGACAACATCCCAGCAGCACTGCTCAATCATCACAATACAGCTGAAGGCGTGTTTGGTCAGATCTGCGTAATGGAAGGCACAGTGACCTTCTATGGTTTTGCCGATGCAGAAGCGACAGAACCCGAAAATGTTATCACGATTGAAGCAGGGCAATTTGCCACAAGTCCACCTCAATATTGGCACCGAGTAGAGCTGAGTGACGACGCGCAATTCAACATTAACTTCTGGTCAGAAAAAGAGACCAAGAAGATGTTCAACACTCGAAAGTAATATCTATTCGATATTGATGAACTTATAAGCAAGCTACATCGTAATGTGATTTTTAATGTTCAGTAAATAACAACAAGAGACCAAATAACCATAGTAATTACAATGACTAATGGTGATAGACAAGACAAATAAACTCTAGCACACTGAACGAGTTTGTTAGGGCGTGTTGACCTTTCGAGCTG
>NZ_MCYD01000804.1:0-669 GCF_002876325.1 Vibrio sp. 10N.261.52.A1 | reverse complement strand
AATTTAGCTTAAAACTAAATACTTAAAAGCGAGCCCTAGTGGCTCGCTTTTTTATTTGTATATAGGTGTTGCTTTGAGTCTAGTTCGATGAGGCTTATTAATCACCTATGTGGCATCTATCTCCAAAGTCTTGTCAGTTTTTAAGAATCGACTAATGACTTTATCATTTCATACAGCCATAAGTGTTTCTTACTCTTTCTATTTTTCTTATGGATATAGGCACATAATCGTAAAGTTGTTAGCTCTTCGACATTCGTTACTTTTATCGCTCTGAGCCCCTCTCCACAGTGTTTGACAAAGTTTTCTAGCCCGGGAACAACTAAGTCTGTTCTCAGCACAATCTCTCGAATACTTATTGCTGACGTACTTCTATGGACAACATTTATCTCTAGTCCTTTATTAGCGACAACTTGTTCAATCAGTGATGTATGGAAGGTATTAAAAAATGGCATTTCAACAAGAGCAAAGTCGTACTCCAAAAGCTCTTCAATGGTCGCCGTTTCTTTCTTGAAAGGGTGATCTTCTCTGACTACTGCCACGAAATTTACTTCGCCAAGAGGCAGCTCATAAATATCTTTCGTTGTATTAGAAAACTGAAATTGAACGGCAAGGTCTACTTGATCCGTTTTCATCATTGAAGGGGTTTCAGTTGTCATATTATGAGATGCA
>NZ_MCYD01000803.1:0-3939 GCF_002876325.1 Vibrio sp. 10N.261.52.A1 | reverse complement strand
ATTTGATACTGAATATTAAAAAGTTGTAGTATATTTTTTTGCAAGGAAGTAATAAGGTGGAATAAAAAATGGCAGACAATTATAAGAAGCCGTCCAAGGAACTAGATCGTATTGACCGCAACATTCTAAATGAGTTGCAAAAAGACGGTCGTATCTCGAACGTTGAACTCTCAAAACGAGTAGGACTTTCTCCGACTCCGTGTCTTGAACGTGTTCGTCGTTTAGAGCGTCAAGGTTACATTACTGGGTACACAGCGTTGCTGAACCCACAGTACCTTGATGCTTCACTTTTGGTGTTTGTTGAAATCACATTGAACCGCGGTGCGCCAGATGTGTTCGAACAATTCAACACCGCTGTGCAGAAACTGGATGACATCCAAGAGTGTCATTTAGTGTCGGGTGACTTTGACTATCTTCTAAAAACACGTGTATCTGATATGGGTGCTTACCGTAAGCTACTGGGTGATACGTTACTTCGTCTACCGGGCGTAAACGACACTCGAACCTACGTAGTAATGGAAGAAGTGAAACAAACCAACCAACTTGTGATTAAAACTCGTTAGTCATAATTGGTGAAATGAAAGAAAGCGGACATTTGTTCCGCTTTCTTGCTTTCTGGAATTGGGTTTTTTGGTTTGATATGGTTAAATCAACAGTAGTTTCATTGAAACGGGCGGCCTGTGCCGCTCGCTATGTTTTTATCTCGTTTAATTATTAAGTTGGTTTATGTTCAAGCAGAGCAGTAATAAAGTAGAAACAATCATTAAAACGAGTGAAGAGCCCCAGTCTTCTCGTTTAAATGGTTCTCAACGCCTTAAAGAGTGCAGCCTGATACTGGGTGTTCTTTTCTCTATTCTACTTGCCGTTGCGTTATTAACCTTTAGCCCAGCCGATCCATCATGGTCGCAAACGGCGTGGGGTGGTGACATTCAAAACGCGGGTGGCTATCTAGGAGCATGGCTAGCAGATACGCTTTTCTTTGTGTTTGGCTCTCTGGCTTACCCACTGCCTATCTTAGTGACTGTTGCCGCATGGGTATTATTCCGCAAACGTAATGAAGATGAGCAGATCGACTTTATGTTGTGGGGCACCCGTTTACTTGGCTTAACGGTGCTTATCCTGACCAGCTGTGGTTTGGCTGACATTAACTTCGATGATATCTGGTACTTCTCGTCAGGTGGCGTGGTTGGTGACGTGTTAACGAGCCTTGCACTGCCAACGCTGAATATTCTGGGTAGTACGCTTGTGCTTCTTTTCCTTTGGGGCGCAGGCTTTACGCTTTTAACCGGTATCTCTTGGTTGAGAATTGTGGAATGGCTAGGTGAAGGTGCGATTAAGCTCTTTACTTCAGCGGTAAATAAAGCACGTGGTCAAGACCAAGAATTGCTTGAGCCAGAATTGAAAGAGTCAGCAGACCGAGATCCACAGCAAGAGCTACGTCAACAGCCAACATACCGCGATGACGAAGTGAAAGAGCAATATGCTGAGCAAGAAGAAGCTCTCGATCCTGCAATGAGCTTCTCAGCGACCAATGAGCCTTCTGGTATTGCAATAAACACATCTAAAGAGGGTGTTGCAGAGAAGCGTCATTACAATATCCATATGCCAACAGAAGCGCCGGTTAAGCAGCAAGCGCCTGCTTCTCAAGATCCAGTTTCTCGAGTGACTCAACCGCCTGTTGCTCCTCAACCAGAGCAGCCAATTGCTGTCGCTCCGGTTTATCAAGCACCACAAGAGCCATTGCAAGAGGGCGTTGAGCGTTCTAAGCAGTTAAATGCGACCATAGAGCAGCTAGAAAGTGCTGCAATGTATGAAGATGATCTTGCTGAGCAAGATCAGACAGATGCACATGAATCTCAAGCTGCTTATCAGCAATACATGCAGCAAGAACCGGAGCCAGTTCGTCCTACTGAACCTATTGTGGATGCGACTACAGAAACAGCTCTTGATGCTCAATATGCACAACCAGAGGTTGATAGTGAAGCTCACGAGTCTACAGAGTTTGATGCTGATGACGTTCAGCCTGAATCTTTGTATGCCTCACCTATGGGCGAGCTAGATGCTGATACTCAAGATGATTTCTCAGCGCACAGTGCACCATTTGATGCGCCTGAAGAGCAAGGCTACGAGCAGCCTTCTGAGTTTGATTCTGAAACAGTAGAGAGTGATATCGAAGAACAACCTGAACCATTCTCATATCAGCAAGAGCAAGAGCAAGCTGCACAACCTGCCGTTGTGGATGAAGAGCCTGCGATTGATCTGCCTTGGGAAGAAGTCACGGAAGATGAAGACCTGAATCAGGATAAAGACGTTGCGGCCTTCCAGAATATTGTTTCTGAAGCTCAAGCGAATATGGCAGCTGCACAAAACCCATTCTTGGTTCAGCAGGAAGTTAACTTGCCGAAACCAGCAGAGCCGCTACCGACATTGGATCTATTGTTCCACCCAGAGAAGCGTGAAACATTCATCGACCGCGATGCACTAGAAGCGATCGCTCGTTTGGTTGAATCCAAGCTAGCTGACTACAAGATTAAAGCGGATGTTGTTGATATCTTCCCTGGTCCAGTAATTACACGCTTCGAGTTAGATTTGGCTCCAGGTGTGAAAGTAAGCCGTATTTCAGGCCTTTCTATGGACTTGGCTCGCTCATTGTCTGCATTAGCAGTACGTGTTGTTGAAGTGATTCCGGGCAAACCTTATGTTGGTTTGGAGTTGCCAAACATGAGCCGTCAAACTGTATTCTTCTCAGACGTAGTGAGCAGCGAGCAGTTCCAAGAAGCGAAATCACCAACGACGGTGGTATTAGGACAAGACATTGCAGGTGAAGCTGTGATTGCTGACCTAGCTAAGATGCCACACGTTCTGGTTGCGGGTACTACTGGTTCTGGTAAGTCGGTGGGTGTGAACGTAATGATCTTGAGTATGCTGTATAAGGCATCGCCTGAAGACGTTCGATTCATCATGATTGACCCGAAAATGCTTGAGCTTTCTGTGTATGAGGGTATTCCTCATCTACTATCTGAAGTGGTTACCGACATGAAAGATGCGTCGAATGCGCTTCGCTGGTGTGTTGGTGAAATGGAACGTCGTTACAAGCTGATGTCAGCACTTGGTGTTCGTAACATTAAAGGCTACAACGACAAGCTTAAGATGGCAGCAGATGCTGGACACCCAATCCACGATCCATTGTGGAAACCGGGAGATAGCATGGACCCAGAAGCGCCATTGCTCGAGAAGCTGCCATACATTGTGGTTATCGTCGATGAATTTGCCGACTTAATTATGGTAGTAGGTAAGAAGGTAGAAGAACTGATTGCCCGCTTAGCACAAAAAGCTCGTGCGGCAGGTGTTCACTTGATTCTTGCAACTCAGCGCCCATCGGTTGACGTTATTACCGGTCTGATTAAAGCCAACATTCCAACGCGTGTTGCCTTTACCGTATCAACTAAGACTGACTCTCGAACCATTCTTGACCAAGGTGGCGCAGAATCGCTGCTTGGTATGGGTGATATGCTTTACTTACCGCCAGGTTCTAGCCATACAATCCGTGTTCATGGTGCGTTTGCGTCAGATGATGATGTACACGCAGTGGTTAACAACTGGAAAGCGCGTGGTAAACCAAACTACATTGATGAAATTACCAATGGTGAGCAAACGCCTGAAACCTTGCTTCCGGGTGAGAAGATGGAAGGTGATGAAGAGGTTGATCCTCTGTTTGATCAAGTAGTCGAGCACGTTGTTCATTCTCGCCGTGGTTCAGTTTCTGGTGTACAACGTCGATTCAAGATCGGTTACAACCGAGCGGCACGAATTGTGGAGCAGCTTGAGGCGCAAGGCATTGTAAGTGCTCCGGGCCATAACGGTAACCGAGAAGTCTTGGCTCCAGCACCGCCGAAAGAGTAATCACTTAATTGTGTAAATAGGAACTCAACCCTTAAT
>NZ_MCYD01000802.1:0-8158 GCF_002876325.1 Vibrio sp. 10N.261.52.A1 | reverse complement strand
CTAATAAGTTAAGCTCCTGATCTTTCTGCCACTCTGGCTCCATAAGCTCAAGAAGTTCTTCTATGCGGTGACACTTCATACTTTATTCTCCACAAATTTTATAATGATTTGTGGCTAAGGTATCAAATCGGTTAAGGAATACCAATGTGTAAACGCATTTCAAGAGAATACCAGGCAAGAAAAAAGCGCAGTAAAAACTGCGCTTTTTGTTAAGCGGCTTTAATTACTTTTGTTGTAGTCGGTGCTAATAAAGCAGTCTTCTCAACTAAAGTCATTGTAGGAGCCAATTTCTTTGCCATTGGAGCAGCAACAAAGCCACTACGACGACGCATCGCACTACGGTTGGTGTGCGAGAACCTGACAGCTGTTGGGCGCATTAATTTACCTAACGGTCAGGCATATCCATTGCCAATCTAATGGCCTGATTCACTATGAGATCCGCCTCAATTGCTTGAAGAGTCACTCGTCTGGCTTCCGCCAATCCGAATAATAAATCAGGATAATGATATGCATGCATATCGGGTATTAGATTATCACTATCTCAGTTATCGATCGACGCTTGAGTGATAAATAGACGATATTAGAGCTAAAATTGTGTGAGCAGTATATTTGAGTTTGAACCTCTTTCAGGCTTAAGATGATGCTTTAAAGGAGGTGCATATGTCGTTCTTAAAGAAAACGTTAGCAAGTTTTGGTATTGGGTCGGCTAAGGTCGATTCTGTATTGCAACAGGAAGTGCTGTATCCAGGGCAGAAGGCGAGCATTATTGTGCATGTGTATGGTGGCGCTCAGCCGCAGGAGATCGACAATATCGATCTTAATCTGTGCTGTCGTTACGTCAAAGAAGTCACCATGAACTCGCAAAGGCAAGAGGGCGGCCAAACACGCCGCATGCATCAGACATACTCACTAGCGAAATGGAGCCTGCCATACGCGTTTGTGATTCAGCCGGGTGAAACTCGCGACTTTGAGTGTGAGTTTGATGTTCCGTTGAACACACCGGTGACGATTGGCGATTCTAAGGTATGGCTGGAAACTGGATTAGACATTGCGATGGCGATCGATCCGTCGGATAAAGATATCTTAACGGTTCGCCCAGATGCACTCCTTGATGGCATTTTCAATGAACTGGAGGCTCAAGGGCTACGTATTCGTCAGGTTGAGTGTGAAGCGGTTGATGGCTTTGAACTGCCGTTTGTTCAAGAGTTTGAGTTTGTTCCAACTACTGGGCCTTATCATGGCCGATGGCGCGAGCTGGAAGTGGTAGCTCATCGAGATGAGAAAGAGCTTAAGCTATGGTTTGAAATAGACCGTAATCGCGATGGTGCAAAAGGTATGTTGGCAAGCTTGCTAGGCATTGGCCAATTGCATCGACAGTTGAGCGTGCCACTCGATACCTCTCCAGAAGAGGCGGGTAAGATGGTCATTGAGTATCTAGAAAGCGCGTCTTAGTGCTTTCTAAATAAATGATGCTTAAGGTATCGGTTGTCTCCGATCTCTTTAGGTTCTACATGTCATAAAAATTTAAGCTTACACGTGTACGCTTAATGTGTAATACTAGCGTTATCGAACATTTACTCTAGTAGGATAATCATGTCTGCATCATCGGCGAGCGAATACAGTGACATCGAAGAACGCGCCAATGCGATAACCCATGGCTTAGGCGTTGTACTTGGCGTGGTTGGTCTAATCCTGCTACTGATCCGTGCGTTTGACCATCAAGCCGACACACTGACGATTGCCAGTATGGCGGTGTATGGCAGCAGTATTATTCTGCTGTTTCTTGCTTCTACGCTTTACCACTCTATCACCACCGAGAAAACCAAACGTCTGCTGAAAACTCTCGATCACTGCGCGATTTACTTACTGATCGCGGGCAGCTACACACCATTCTTACTGGTTAGCTTAAGAACGCCATTAGCCATGGGATTGATGGCGGTGATTTGGGGAATTGCGCTGGCCGGCATCATTATGAAGATAGCCTTCGTCTACCGATTTAAGCGCTTGTCATTGGTGACTTACCTAGCTATGGGCTGGTTGTCATTGATCGTGGTGTATCAACTGGCGATGAATATTGAGATGGGCGGCTTGGTGCTACTAGCACTCGGTGGCGTGATTTACTCGTTAGGTGTGATTTTCTACGTAGCAAAACGCATCCCTTACAATCATGCCATCTG
The DNA here is from genome assembly GCF_002876325.1 of Vibrio sp. 10N.261.52.A1. Taxonomy (NCBI): domain Bacteria; kingdom Pseudomonadati; phylum Pseudomonadota; class Gammaproteobacteria; order Vibrionales; family Vibrionaceae; genus Vibrio; species Vibrio sp. 10N.261.52.A1. The sequence continues at coordinate 5,981 of NZ_MCYD01000802.1, read as the reverse complement.
GCACTTGTTTGTATTGGCGGGCTGCGCTTGCCACTTCTTCGCGATCTATCTGTATGTGACTCCGGTTTAGCGAGTCAGTACTTCAACGATTTCTGCTTTAATTTGGTACTCAGGATGTTGCTCAACCTCTAGCTTGATCGAGGTGCCTTCAGAATCCGTTTTTGGTCGAAGGTAGGTATCTGCCATACGCTTGATTGATTTCCAAACGGCGACCGTCTTCTCTTCTAAAAGCTCACCGCTGGCAGAATACAGGTCGAGCTTTACCGACACCAAGATCACAGCTTGTGTGCTTTGATTGGTAATCGCCGTTGGGATAATAAGCTCACCATCTTCATAGTGGCTAGCACCGAGTACCACATCAACCCCTGATTGTGACAGCTGTAGGCTTGGCTTCTTGCTATCTACAACAATCGTCGTACCTTGCACATTCGTTGCAATCGGAACGGCGACAACAGGTGCGGCAGCAACAGGCACCGTGCTCTTTGATGTTACTGCTTCTTTTGTTTGCTGCTGTGGTACCACGTATTGCCACGTGAAATCATCTTTCAGCAATATCTGTTTGCCATCTTGCAGAGTCACCATCTGATCGGCCAATGCCGAACTGCTCAGCAGTGCGCTTGCGATAAGTAGGTATGATTTCATCTCTATATCCTTAAGTATTTGGGTAACTAGCGTCGCCAGAAGGCTGGGAAGAATAAAACGATAAGCGTCAGGATCTCGAGTCTTCCCATCAACATGCCGAAGCTTAGTAACCATTTAGCGCCGTCTGGCAGTGGAGCAAAGTTACCTGTTGGACCAATAACACTACCCATTCCCGGACCCACGTTAGCAACTGCAGTCACTGCACCAGAGATACTGGTGATTGGGTCCAATCCCATCGCACTCAAACCGCCAGCGATCAAGATAATCGTAATAAAGAACATCAAACCAAATGCTACCAATGAGCGCACGATATCGTCGCTCACAGGACGTTGATTGTAGCGTTGAACAAATACGCCTGATGGGTGAATCAACTTCATCATCTGTTTGTGAAGCATCGTCATCGCTATCTGGAAGCGGAATATCTTGATGCCGCCCGAGGTTGAGCCTGAACATGCGCCAGCCATCATCAAGAAGGCAAACAAGGTGGTCGGTAGTGCGCCCCATGCTGTGAAGTCTTCCAAACCAAAACCGGTAGTGGTGACCACGGATACGATGTTGAACATAGAAACACGCAGTGCATCCAAAACGGTGTAGCCATCTCTCACTACTAGCCATGCTGAAATTACCGCGCTGGTGAATAAAAACAGGTAGGTGAAGCCTTTCACTTGAGCATCTTTGTAGAGGATAGACAGTTTTCTACCACGCAGTGCGCTAACGAAAAGTAGGAATGGTAAGCCACCAAGGAACATGAACACTGTGCCAACCCAGTGAGCGCTGTTCGAGAAGTGGTTCATCGAGCCATCAGAGGTCGAGTAACCGCCAGTTGATAGCGTGGTAAACGAGTGGTTGATGGCGTCAAACACGCTCATGCCTGCAAACAGGTAGCTCACTAAGCACAAGCCAGTTAATACCAGATAAACCGCTACGATGTTCTTGGCGACGGTTTTTGCTCTCGGGCTGCTTTTATCAGACCAATCGGAAGATTCCGTTTGGAACAGGCGCATACCACCGACGTTGAGCATCGGCAGTACTGCCACCGCCATTACGATGAAGCCAATGCCGCCAAGCCATTGCAATATCGAGCGCCACAGTAGGATGCTTGGTGCCATGCCGTCTAAGCCACTCAATACCGTTGAACCTGTTGTGGTAATACCGGACATAGTTTCAAAGTAGGCATCGGTAAAGCTGATGTGATTGATGAACACAAACGGCAGTGCGGCGAAGGCACTGGCTATTGTCCATACCAGAGAGGTGATCAGGAACATATCCCGCACCCCGAGTCGGAACTTAGCAGAGCGGCCTAAACTCAAGCAGATGAACGCCACGATGTGCGTGATCACCACTGATTGACCGAATTCGAGAAAACCACCGGTACCGGTAAAGAAGGCCACTAGTGTTGGGATGTACATGAAAAGGGCCAGTTTTGATAACACTAACCCTATCACTAATAATATCGGACGAAAATTGACCATAGCTTAATGCCTAAGCGCGTTGTTACGTGAAGACTTATGAGAACAAGACTACAAGAAGAACGGACTCGGTTGGAAAAGAGACTCAACATCAGGCACGTACTTCTTGTCTACTAGGAACATTACTACGTGGTCATCTTGCTCGATCACGGTTCTATCGTGTGCAATAAGCACCTCTTCTCCGCGAACAATGGCACCAATGGTGGTACCCGGTGGTAGTTTGATATCGCCAATCGCTCGGCCAACCACTTTCGATGTGGTTTCGTCACCGTGGGCAATCGCTTCGATAGCCTCAGCAGCACCGCGACGTAGAGAGGATACGTTAACAATATCAGCACGACGAACGTGAGTAAGTAGCGCAGAAATGGTCGCTTGTTGTGGGGAGATTGCAATGTCAATAACACCGCCTTGCACAAGGTCTACATAGGCACCGCGCTGAATCAGTACCATTACTTTTTTGGCACCCATACGCTTAGCCAGCATTGCCGACATGATGTTGGTTTCATCTTCATTGGTTAGGGCAATGAATACATCGACCTGATCGATGTTCTCTTCGGTGAGTAGCTCTTGGTCTGCTGCATCACCACAGAATACGATGGTGTTTTCTAATTCTTCAGATAGCTTCTCTGCACGTGTGTAGCTACGCTCGATAAGCTTGATGCTGTAGCTCTGCTCAAGGCGTTTCGCTAGGCTTGCACCGATGTTACCACCACCAACAATCATGATGCGGCGGTACGGTTTTTCTAGGCGCTGTAGCTCACTCATTACTGAGCGGATATGGTTACTTGCCGCTACAAAGAACACTTCATCATCGGCTTCAATGATGGTGGTGCCTTGTGGGCGAATAGGGCGACCTTGACGGAAGATAGCCGCCACACGTGTATCGATGTGTGGCATGTGCTCACGCAAAGCAGATAGGGCATTACCAACCAGTGGACCACCGTAGTAGGCTTTTACTGCCACTAGGCTGACCTTCTGTTCTGCGAAGCTCACCACTTGTAGTGCGCCTGGGTATTGAATCAAACGCTCAATGTAGCTGGTCACCAGTTCTTCTGGTGCGATCAGGTGATCGACAGGGATTGCACCTGATTTGAACAGCGCTTCTTTCTCTTCTAGATATTCTGGAGAACGAATACGTGCAATTCGGTTTGGCGTATTAAAAAGAGAGAAGGCAACCTGACACGCGGCCATGTTGGTTTCATCCATGTTGGTTACTGCAACTAGCATGTCGGCATCTTGCGCACCCGCTTCACGTAATGTGTTTGGGTGGCTGGCATAGCCGTTTACAACCCTAAGGTCATATTTATCTTGAAGTTCACGCAGTCGGTCGGCATTACGGTCGACGATCGTGATGTCATTGTTTTCACCCACTAGGTTTTCAGCAAGGGTACCGCCTACTTGTCCAGCACCTAGGATAATGATCTTCATAGCCTTTCTCTTATTTTTGCCGTTGTAATTCTAGTGCTCTCATTTTGCTTTGATAGTGCACCAGAAAGAAACAGCGGCTAAGAAATAAAATTCTTAGCCGCTGTTACTTGTTATGCCTGTTTTACTAGAACTGCGTAGTAGAAGCCATCCATATCTTCTTCACCAGGCAGTATTTGACGACCCGGATTTTCGATATCAGACCCAACTAGCGTTGCGTTCTCAGTACGTTCTAGGAATGCTTTCACTTGCAGAACGTTCTCTTGCGGTGTGATAGAACATGTTGCGTAAACCATAGTGCCGCCTTCTTTCAGCTGGTGCCACATTGCATCCATGATCTCACTTTGTAGTTCCGCTAGTGCTTCAATATCCGATGCACGACGCAGCCATTTGATGTCTGGGTGACGACGGATTACGCCAGTCGCAGAACAAGGCGCATCAAGTAGGATACGGTCGAACTTATCGCCCATCCACCACTCTTCAGGGTAGCGAGCATCGCCACAAATTACGTCGGCACGCAGTTGTAGGCGTTCAAGGTTATCGTAAACGCGGTCTAAGCGTTTAACATCACAGTCAATCGCAACCACTTCTGTGTCGTTAGTGTGCTCAAGAATGTGTGCGGTCTTACCGCCTGGTGCTGCACAACAGTCTAGGATCAGCTCACCGTCTTTTGGTGTTAGGTAATCAACCGAAAGCTGAGCCGCTGCGTCCTGTACTGAAACCCAACCTTTGTCGAAGCCTGGCAATAAAGTTACATCACAAGGTGAAGCCAATTTTATTGCATCCGCTGCTTCTGAGTGCAGGGTGTATTCAATGTTTTCGTTTTTAAGCAGTTCAACATACTCGTCACGAGTGTGGTGCTGGCGGTTTACGCGCAGCCACATTGGTGCCTTGCTGTTGTTAGCTTCAATCAGTTGCTCCCATTGATCTGGGTAGCTTTCTTGAAGCATTTTTAGAATCCAGCTTGGGTGGCCGTATTTGCCCGCATTGTGGCTTACTGCTTTTTCATCCAGCTCTTCTTGGTCACGTAGGTAGCTACGTAATACTGCGTTGATCAAACCACTTAGGCTTGGACCACGCAGTGTTTTGGTGCCCTCAACCGTTTCCGCAACAGCTGCATGCGAAGGGATGCGCATGAAGCTCAGTTGGTAAATGCCCACCAAAATTAGGTGGTGGAATACGCGCTTTTTACCTTTAAGCGGGTTTTCCATCAGTTCGTTAGCGATTGACTCTAGACGAGGCAGGTAACGAAGTGCGCCGTAGCAAATCTCTTGCAATAGAGCATGGTCTCGCGGGCGGATCGTTTTTTGAGCCGCAGGGAGAGCGTGTGAAAGAGAGTGGCCTTTATCGACAACTTGAAATAGGACATTTGCAGCAGCAGCGCGAACATTCATGAGGGGTACCGAATATTTATTTAAATACATGAGGGCATCTCTGCCCTCGTAAAGGTTTTCTAAGCTGCGTTATGGCAGCTTTAAAGCGGTTAAGAAAGTTGAGTTCCAACTTCAAACCAGCTTGCACGAGAGTTCAAGATATCCTGAACTGACATGGCTTTTTTGCCTGGAACTTGTAGCTGTTCAAGAACAAGTACACCTTGCCCTGTTGCTACATAGATACCAGTTTTATCGGCTTGCAGAATGGTACCTGCAGGCTTATCAGAGGTTTGCTCTGCCACATGGCTTTGCCATACCTTGATGCTGTTTTCTGCAGCTTCAAAGTGGCTCATTGGCCATGGGTTAAAAGCACGAACGCAGCGCTCAATATGAGCCGCGTCATCACTCCAGTTGATACGTGCTTCTTCTTTGCTTAGCTTCTTCGCATAGTTCGCAAGCTCATCGTCTTGCTTTTCAGCGACAGCCTTGCCAGAAGCGATGTCAGCTAAACACTCAACAAGAGCGTCAGGGCCAAGGCCAGCTAACTTTTCGTACATCGATGCACTAGTATCTGTCACTTCGATTGGTAACGTAGCGATACTTAGCATGTCACCTGTGTCTAGGCCGATATCCATCTGCATGATCGTAACGCCAGTCTCTTTATCACCCGCCCAGATAGAGCGTTGAATTGGAGCAGCACCACGCCAGCGCGGTAGGATAGAGCCATGTACATTGATACAACCTAAGCGAGGTGTATCAAGTACCACCTGTGGTAGCAACATACCATAAGCGACCACTACCATAATATCGGCATTAAGGGCTGCCAATTCTTGCTTAGCCTCATCTGACTTGAAGTTCTCTGGTTGATAAACCGGAATTTCGTGCTCAAGTGCGAGTTGTTTTACTGGTGGCGCAGATAGTTTTTTTCCGCGGCCTGCAGGGCGATCTGGGTTAGTATAAACCGCAATTACTTCATGCTCCGAAGACAACAACGCCGCCAAGTGACGGGCGGCGAAATCCGGAGTACCTGCGAAGACAATTCTTAAAGACTGACTCAAGGTAGGCTTCCTTC
>NZ_MCYD01000801.1:0-1175 GCF_002876325.1 Vibrio sp. 10N.261.52.A1 | reverse complement strand
CAGCTAGCACTAGCGAACTCTGCAAACATCAAGCGCTGGCTTTTATAGTTGTAAAACTTGAAGTAGCCAGTGCACACCTACAAGCTCAACCGCAATAAAACATGATGGTTCAAAATTGACAGTTAACACATACTCTTACATCGACATCCCATTCAACCTGCGCCACACCTGTTGGTTTTGTGGTGAGCCTTCTAATCACAGCGTTGAGTTTCCTAAAACCGCTTCGCTTTTTGCCAAGGTTGGTCATGCGCCGATAGCGCTGCCAGCGTGTAAAGAGTGCGCGAGTGTGAAATATGCGAAAGACCTAACTTCGATTTGGGCGGTGCGCGACCAGATAAAGCATGTGCTCATTGATAAATATGCCAAGCACTTAGGTATTGGTGAGAACTGGACAGAGCAAGAACTGATAGACAGTGAATTTACGGGCTCAACACTTGGTGGCTTTGGGCGCAGCGCTTGGAAGATGTATCAAATAGCCAAGCAACGAGTCGAGTATCAAGGTTGGCCTTTGTCACTTGATAACATCGCCATTGAGGCCTACGACGAAACCAGTGGCTTTGAGTTTGAAGGCACTCGTTATGCTTCAATCCACTCTTGTATCGACTATTTCACCAAGGCAGCCGGGGTAGACAAAGAGCTGCTGTCTGAGCTGGTCAATATTGTTTCATCAGAAAGATTTAGCTACGCACTGAAAATTGCAAAGCTGAACAAGAATGTCTCGAATTCCAAGCGTTTGGCTATCATCGATGAGGTACTGCTGCAAGAATCTGAACAGCAAGAGATTCTACTGGAACAGGCTGATGCGATGTTTAACCCCAATATTGAAGAAGTGTCGGTTGCAGGCTCAACGGCTCCGGTGTTTGCGATTCAGTGGGCACTGGCGAACAAGGTGGAAGATTTAGCTCAGCTGTGCGCGCTTGAAGATGATTATTTTGACTATTTCGAACACCTTGGCGGCCCTGCGGCTTTCATGTCTTATAACGGCCTTCAGCTCTATTTCGAAGCTCGCCAAAATCCTGAATGGGTAGAGCAATCAGACCCAAATAAGCAATATTGGCCCTCATAATCCTGTACTGGTGAACACGTGTAAGCTCGGTAAGCCTGTCTGTGAGTGATTGTTAGTCATTGTTTTATATACAGATCTAAAAATAGGCCTCACACACAGTTAATTGTCG
>NZ_MCYD01000800.1:0-4463 GCF_002876325.1 Vibrio sp. 10N.261.52.A1 | reverse complement strand
GACCTCTTTCGCTACGCCTATTGGTTATGCAAAGACAAAAGCATTGCCGAAGACTTAGTGCAAGAAACTTGCCTCCGCGCATGGAAATCACTCGATAGCCTACAAGATGAAAAAGCCGCGAAGTCTTGGCTGATTACTATCTTGCGCCGCGAGAATGCTCGACGTTTTGAACGCAAACAGTTTGATCTGGTCGATATCGACGATCATGGTAATGATGCTAGTGTCAGTGATGACCCGCACCATCAACACCAATGGTTGCAAGTCCAGATCATGAAACTTGAAATTGATTACCGTGAACCTCTCTTCTTACAAGTGATTGGTGGTTTTAGTGGTGACGAGATCGCGGATATTCTGGATCTCAACAAAAACACGGTGATGACACGTTTATTCAGAGCTCGAAACCAATTGAAAGATATGCTGGATACAGAAGAAGCAGAGAGGGGGCAACATAATGGATGATTTAGAATTTCGTCGTCGTGTATTGTCGGAACCTAAACAGCGTACACAAGATATTGTTGATGCAGCCGCGAGCAGTGAAGCTAACAGTCACTTTTTAGATGACGTACTATCGCTTGATAAACAGATCCACTCTGCAATGAATGTAGACGTGCCAGATGATCTTGCCGATCGCATTCTGTTCAATCAAACCTCAAGCGAAGAGAGCAAAGTCGTAAGGCCCACGTTTGCGAGACGTGCAATGGCAATGGCGGCCTCTGTAGCGTTTGTTGCTGGTCTATTAGTTGGCCAAGTAAACTGGGGAAATGCATTAGTGTCTCCAGCGCAAGCGAGCTTGGTTGATGCGGCGATGAAACATGTTATCGATGAAAAGAGCTTTGTCAGCACTATTGATGAACAAGTTACATCACAGCAAATCAATGCAAAAATGAACCCATTTGCTTTTCAGTTTGATGAAACTTTCCCATACCACGTCTATTACCTAAACCATTGTGGTTTTGGGAAGTCTACCGCAGTGCACATGGTATTCCAGGGTGAAAAAGGCAAAGTTACGCTATTTCTGACTAGCATCCCGTCTGACAAACCGGTCGACTTTGATGAAAAAGGAATGTCAGGTTCGGTGACACCAATTGATAACAGCAGTTTGATACTCGTCGGTGAAAATGGCGAGGATGTGTCTAAAATCTCAGAAAAGCTGACGAAAATGATCAAACCGATGAGCTAGTCAGCTCTCAAAGCCCCTCAATTAAAGGCCCAGCAATTATACTCTTGATATTGCTGGGCTTTATTTATAAATAAAACACCAATCCATTCACAAAACAAATAACCCTAGAGTTAAAACTCTAAAAAACGGCATTTAGCGCCATTTTCGTGCCAGATAGGCGTCATTTCCATAATTTTCCACTCAAATTTTCCAATGGTCGGATTTGTATATCGTATACTTGCGAATAGGATCAGCCACCATTGAGCAATTGCTCAAATTAATCGCCCTGTAGAGGCGGATATATAAAGGAATAAATGAATGACTACCAACAACACGCGTCTGTTTAAAAAGTCTCTTTTAGCAGTAACAATTACACTGGCGTCTTCGCAAGCGATGGCAGCAGGTTTCCAACTCAACTCACAATCAGCAACTGGTCTTGGCCGTGCTTTCGCTGGTGATGCAGTAATCGCAGATAACGCATCAGTGATGGCTCGTAACTCAGCAGCAATGGCTTTGTTCGATTCATCTCAATTTTCTGCTGGTATAAACTATATCAAGACAGATATCGATGTGAAAAATGTAAAAGCAGGCGGTTCAGTGCCTGTCGATAGCGCGAACAATAGCAGTGGTACTCCAGTTCCAAATATCTACTATATCCACAGACTAAACGACCAGTGGGCTTTTGGTGCTGGTATTTACTCAAACTTTGGCACAACTAATAACTTTGATAGTAGCTTTGGATCAAGCAGCATTTTAGGCGGTGCACACACTGGTGTATCTGCATATGGCGGAACTACTGAAATCAAGAGTATCAACTACGCACTATCAGCTTCCTACCGTTTCAGTGAACAGTTCTCTGTTGGTGCTGGTATCGATATTGTTCAAGGTAGTGGTAAGCTTGAACGTAATTTAACACAAACGAATCCTTCAACAGGTAAAACTAGCACATCGAATCTAGCATCAATCGACGCGGATGGTGTTGGAGTTGGTTGGAACATTGGTGCAGTATATGAACTTGACTCAGCAAACCGCTTTGGCTTTTCTTACCATTACAGCCCAGAAATCGAAGCTGATGGGGATATGACCCTCACTGATCCAACTACAGGTAGAGCACTTCCGCTAGATACCCTATATTTGTCGCTTCCAAGTATGGCCGAGTTTTCTGGTTACCACGAGATCCAAGATACACAATTTGCGGTGCACTACTCTGTGCAATGGATTGGTTGGAGCGTATTTGATACTCTAGACGCTGATTCTGTTGCGGGTAAACAGCAAATAGGTAACTACCAGTGGCAAGACGGTTGGCATTACGCAATCGGTGGTACTTACTTCCTAAACGACGCTTGGACTCTGCGCGCGGGTTACATGTACGACACTGCGGCTCAAGATAAAGTAACTTCAATTTCTGTTCCTGATTCTGACCGTCAGTGGTTCTCTGCAGGTTTCACTTACGCATTCCAACAGCAGCATACTGTTGACTTCGGCTTTACTTATCTACTAGGTGAAGATGTTGATGTGACTGAAGGTAATGGTGCACTAACAGCAACTACTCACGCAGATGCGATTCTAGCGGGTATTCAATACAGCTACAGCTTCTAATATAAGCTGAGTTATAAATCTCAAAGGGTCGCTTTATGCGACCCTTTTTTATTATCTAAGCCACTGACCAACATCGATTTAAGCTTACAGCTGTAGCCTACACAGGTCATATCTAGCTACAAGTGTACGCTCAAATCCGATAACACACTCGAAACATTCAGACTATTAAGCTAATAATCAGTCATATTTTATCATTTAATCGCTAAAACACTGTTTTACTCGAATTTCATTTTTAAAGTAATAACTCTAAAAGTAGAATCATGACACTAAATACTTATAATTCAGCGAACATAATAATGAAAATGAATAAGACTCTTCTATCTACTGCAGTGGCAGTTGGACTACTTTCAACTTCTACGGTGACTCAAGCAGCGGGCTTTCAACTAGCAGAATACTCAGCAACAGGCCTGGGCCGAGCTTACGCTGGTGAAGCAGCAATGGCTGACGGTGCAGACGCACAATGGCGTAACCCTGCTATGCTAACTTACCTAGAAGGCACTCAAGTTTCAGTTGGTGCTATCTATGTAGATCCAAACATTGACATTGACGGCACCTCTACAACACCTCGTGGTACAACGAGCTCAAACTCTAGTGACTTCGCCCACAGTGCAGTAATTCCAAACTTTTATGTTTCTCATAAGTACAACGACAAATTCGCGTTAGGTTTTGCGGCTGGCACGAACTACGGCATGGAAACTGACCTAGGTACAGACTTCGGTGGCGCAAACCACGGCAACGAAGCAAGCGTTAAAACCATGGAGCTAAACCTTAACGCCGCTTACCAAGTACTTGAAAGCGTATCTATTGGTGGTGGTATTCGTTACATCATGGCTGAAGGTAGCTTTGGTGCGGTATCTACTGCGAACTCTTTAGCTCCACTGCAACCAGGTACTGCTCTGAAATATATGGAAGGTGATGATACTGCGTGGGGTTGGCAAGTAGGTACAGCTTGGCAAATCAACGAAAATAACCGCCTTGGTTTTACCTACAAATCAGAAGTAGATCTAACCCTTGAAGGCCACGCAAATGGCGCTGCTTTCGATAAGGCTGCAGCTGAAAGCGCTGGATTAGGTGCTATAAAACCAAAATATAGTGGCTCGATGGAACTAGCTTTACCAGCTACAGCAGAACTGGCAAGTTTCCACCAACTTACCAACAAAGTAGCGGTTCACGCGAGCGTTAACTGGACAAATTGGAGCAGCTTCAAAGAGCTTGTGGCAGATATTCCTGAGTTTGGCTCAAAACGTACTCAGGATATCAAAGAAGAAAACTGGAAAGACAACTACCGCTTTGCTATCGGTACAACTTACCAAATGACACCTAAGCTTGCCCTACGTTCTGGTATCGCATACGACACTTCAGCGGTAAGCGAAGAACACCGCACAGCAACGATTCCAGAAACAGACCGTACTTGGCTAAGTATTGGTGCTGGCTACCAGTGGTCTGAGCAACTAACTTTAGATGCTGGCTTCACTTACATCCTAGCGAAAGACGCAAAAATGGTTGAAGATGACGCAGCTTCTGCACCATTTGGTGGTAACTTCGAAGGTGAAGTGACTGGTAGCATCTGGCTAGTTGGTGTACAAGCTAACTACCGCTTCTAATCTACTGATCTAAAAGTAGAAAGCATTAAAAAGGCTCGATGTTGTTTTCAACATCGAGCCTTTCTTTTATCGGTTTCCTAAATCGAGTTTCTAGTAGTCTT
>NZ_MCYD01000799.1:0-1261 GCF_002876325.1 Vibrio sp. 10N.261.52.A1 | reverse complement strand
TGATCTGCTCCAGTTAGACTGGACACCGCATTAAGCGACATATTGTTTTTCAAAGTTAACTGGACTTAGATACCCAAGGGCACTGTGCCTTCTTGTTCGATTATAATCAACTTCGATATATTCAAAAAGTGCTTGGCGCATCTCTTCTCGCGTCATTATCGGCTCGTATTGAACGGCTTCTACTTTCATTGAGTGGAAAAAGCTTTCAACACAGGCGTTATCCCAGCAATTTCCCTTCCTAATCATACTTTGTTTTAGATTATGGGCTGAGATTAAGTCTCTGTAGTCTTTTGAACAATATTGGCTACCTCTATCACTATGGATAATTACCCCTTCGGGCATGCCTCTACGGAACAATGCCATTGATAGCGCATCACAGACCAGAGTCGCGGTCATTCTGGTGCTCATTGACCAACCAACTACTTGCCGTGAGTACAAGTCGATAACAACCGCCAAATACATCCAACCTTCGCTTGTCGCTAGATAGGTAATATCTCCAGCCCATTTTTGGTTTGGTGCTGTCGCATTAAAATCTTGCTCTAGCAAGTTCGGGGCAACAGGAAGCCTATGCTTGCTGTCTGTCGTACATTTAAACTTACGGGCTGCCTTCGCGACTAAGCTCTGGCGCTTCATGCTCGCGGCAATGGTTTTTACATCGTGCTTATTACCATTTGCCTCAAGTTCTTTTTGAATACGCCTTGCACCGTCGCGTTCCTTTTTATCATCAAAGACTTCTCGAACTTTGCTGTCAAGCTGCTTTCGGTGCTCGTTGCGTTGAGTGACTTTATGGCGATTATCAATCCAATAATAAAACCCACTTCGAGAAACCCCAAACACCTTAGCCATACGGAAAATCCTATATTGCATAAGGTGTTCGAGCATAAACTCATAGCAATCTACTTTAGATTTTTCGCGAAGTAGGTGGCGGCCTTTTTTACGATATCTAGCTCTTCAGCTTGCTCAGCCAATAACCGTTTGAGTTTGGCATTTTCAGTGGCGAGTTCCCTTTCTCTATCGCTGATTTTCGCATCTTTTTTGACGGCTTTACGCCATCCATAAATTTGAGATTCATACAACGATAGCTGTCGTGCGGCAGCAGCGACACCGACTTTCTCTGCCAACTTAAGTGCTTCGGATTTAAATTCAGGAGCATGTTTGATTCGTGTTTTCTTAGTTGTCATTGTTCACCTCGTTAGTGATTGTACTCACTTAACTCAGTGTCCAAAACTTCTGGTGCAGATCACTTGCGCCAGGTACGTCG
>NZ_MCYD01000798.1:0-2926 GCF_002876325.1 Vibrio sp. 10N.261.52.A1 | reverse complement strand
ATTAGTGGTTCATGGAGAGGTAGAAAGCTGCCCGTTCATGATTTAGAAGGCTTACGCCCAACCATTGACCGAGTAAAAGAAACACTCTTTAACTGGGTCGCACAAGATATCCCAAATTCGACCTGCTTAGATGTATTTGCAGGTTCTGGTGGTTTAGGTTTTGAAGCAGCTTCTCGCCAAGCAAAAATGGTGACACTGCTCGAAATGAATCAAAAGGCCGCTAAGCAGCTTTCTGATAATGCTAAAGAGCTCAAAGCAGACAACATCAATGTGGTAAATACTGATGCTATCTCTTTCCTCAAAAAGCCAGGAACACCTTACGATGTGGTATTCCTTGATCCACCATTTCGTAAAGGCTTGCTAGCAGAGACGGTACAGCTACTTGAGAGCAATGGCTGGCTTGCGGACGACGCGATTATTTACGTCGAAACAGAGAAAGAACTCAAGCTAGAAGCGATGCCAGAAAACTGGGAGCTGCACCGCGATAAGACAACTGGCCAGTCGAGCTACCGACTGTTCAACCGAATCACTGAAGAATAGGAATGATTGAATGAATATCTTGCTTCCATTAGCCAAAGCCGCTATCGCCTTTGTATGGTTTGTGTTGATCGTCAACATTTTCCATCCGTTCCCTGGTAATGCCGCAATTGCGCTTTACATCATGACAGCGTTCTTGTTCTTTATGCACGGCTTACAGATGCTGATCTTTATCGGTGCCTTCGGCGATAAAATCGAAATGACGCGTTGGGAAAAATGGTCCATTCTGATTTTTGGAATCTTCGCCCTACTCGATATCCGTCGTAAGTACATGATGTAATCGAAAGCTGTTACCAAGCAACAGATACCAAAACGCCGCTCAGTTGAGCGGCGTTTTTTATTGAATAATGATAACGCTACTAAGACATGTAACCCTTCACACCGTCTAAGAACATTTGAGTCGACAGCATAACAAGTAACAAACCCATCAGGCGCTCGATCGCTTTCAGCCCTCTTTCACCTAATACACGCAAGAAGAAACCATTAAACATCAAAATGAAGAAGGTAGCGCCCCACGCCAGCATTACAGCGGCTGAAAGCTCAAGCATGTTGTCTGGATGTTGTGTCGCAAGAAGAATCAATGCGGCAATAACAGACGGACCAGCAATCATTGGGATCGCCATCGGCACGATAAACGGCTCTTCACCTGCAGCAAGCCCTGTAATACTGCCTGCGCTCGGGAAAATCATCTTAATCGCGATGATAAATAGAATGATACCGCCAGAGATGCTCAAGGTTTCAGGCTGTACGTGTAGGAAGTTCATGATGCTTTGACCCGCAAACAAGAACAGGAGCAAGATAACCAGTGCGAACATCAGCTCACGAATCAGAACAATACGGCGACGCTTCGGATCAATATGCTTAAGGATAGAGAGCACGATTGGCAGATTGCCAAGCGGGTCCATGATAAGAAACAGCATGGTTGCTGCAGATAAGATTTCCATAAGTTTGTCTCGAAACGCGAAGGTGCGCGGAGTATAGCAGCCTCAACATTGATTTTCGAACGCAGTCATCAGCAGACTAACTTATGTCATTGCAACACGTTAACGAGAACAAACAGGTAAGAATAGACAGAGCGGATACCACAAATGCATCCACTCTCAAATCACTCAAGATTAGTGATTACACACACGCTCGCGATTCGTGCACAGCTTGTCATCGACAAGCACGACCTTTTCCATCTTCAGGAAAAACTTCAGCAAGCCATCCAGATCGAGACCATTAAACTTACAAGTATGGAAACGAGCTTCAGTGCCATACATCTGAGCCAGTTCTTGTGTCAGCTCTTCTCGAGTCAGAGGCTTTTCACTGAGTAGGTTTAAAACGTTGTGTGCGTGAATTTCGGTAGTCATAACTCAATCTCATGTTTAATGAATTACACGTAGAGTACCGAGTTTGAGTGAAGCTGCCTTGATATAGCTCAGGCTTGGAGACGCTCTACCCTAAATGGTCAGAGAGGCGACGATAAGCGCATGGGCGAGAAAGTAGCTGCCCGTTACCCAGAAGTAAGCACTTTTGATTGGGCTGCGGTAACAGTTAAGTGCATAAGCCAGTGCCGAGAGCAGCAATACGCTACAACCTGCAAATCCAACCGCGTGCGATAACTTAGGGTCAAGCAACCAAACCTCACCAGAAGCCCAAGTTAACTGAATAAGCACAATCCCCATAATCACAACAGGAAAAACAAGTTTATCTAAACGTGGTAGCAGCAAGAAGAAAGCCACAACACAAGCAGCTAAGAGTAAGGCGAACAACCACCAGACCATTTCTCCAGACAACTGCAACCAAAAGGCTTTGCTATAGCAGAGTTGAGCTAGCAAAAAGCAAACAAAATATAGGGGACGTTTTTGAGTGAGGGTGTGAAATACATCTGCGATCGCCGAGATCGCCAGGCCAGCAACGACCCAATACGTATAGTCAGCAACAACAGACTGAGTTAAAGCAATGATCGCTAATAATACAAAGGTAAATACCTTATACGATAAGGCCTGACCGATATGTCCTTGTTTCGTCCCTGCTACTGCTCCGATACCAGATAAGGAAACCGCTAACCAACTCCACATACCACTTGCCCTATTGCTTTAAATCGTCGCCAGTCTAGGCACACGAATATTGATGTAAAGCCTCAGCCCCTCAAAATTGGATCTTGATTACGCTTCCACTAAAAAGAACACCTTTAGATTGAAGTCATCGCAATTAACGATTCGAGAATGGTGATTCGTTTAAAACTGAAGCAAATCATTATAAAACCCTCTTAAACTTCGCTTAGAGAAGCCAGATCCTATTTTCACCTAGTTATTCTCTTAAGACTTCCTTCTTCGCCCCTAAAAAACGCCCATTATCGACTTTAAAAAGTAAAATAAGAAACAGACAAGTCATTTATTAACAG
>NZ_MCYD01000797.1:0-1238 GCF_002876325.1 Vibrio sp. 10N.261.52.A1 | reverse complement strand
GGTTATCACCATGCCCATCGCGGTTATTCTCACCATTTTCTTCATTGTGCTTGTGCTTGTACGAGACAAGGTCTTGCATGGTGAAGCCATCATGGTAAGTGATGTAGTTAACGGTGAGTTTGTAAGGCCAGTGCGCTGCACTGTAGATATCACGAGAGCCCATTAGGCGCGTTGCAAACTCTTTAAGGTAGCCTTGATCGCCGCGCCAGAAGCTACGTGTAATGTCTCTCAGCTTGTCGTTACATTCGTTCCAACCAAACGGAAAATTACCCACTTGGTAGCCGTTTGGGCCGATATCCCATGGCTCTGCGATCAATTTGGTCTCTTTAAGCACAGGATCTTGAGCCACAGCTTTGAAGAAAGCGGCCTCAGGGTTGTAGTTGTCGCCTTCGCGCCCCAATGTGGCTGCCAAGTCAAAACGGAACCCGTCGACTTGGAATTCGCTTACCCAGTAACGAAGCGTGTCCATGACTAGGTTGAGTGCTGGCTGGTGGGTGAGGTCGACTGTATTTCCACAACCGGTGAAGTTTGCATAATGGCAGCCGTGCTTAATATACGTGCGGCTATCTAATGCTTTTAGGTTGAAGGTTGTTCCGCCTTCGCCACCTTCTGCTGTGTGGTTGTACACCACATCTAAGATCACCTCGATACCATTGCGGTGCAGCTCACGAATAGCGGTTTTGAGTTCTGTGACGGCGTCTTTTTCTGCATAGCGAGGGTCTGGCACCATGAACAAATAAGGGTTGTAGCCCCAATAGTTCACTTTATCCATATCAAGCAGGTGTGGTTCGTGCATGCAGGCCGCAATGGGCAAAAGTTGTAGAGAGTTGATGTTTTGTTGTTTGTAGAACGCAAGCATTTCAGGGCTGACTAACCCCAGGTAACGGCCTTTGATATTACTGGCGACTTCAGGGTGAAGTTGAGATAGGCCTTTAACATGCGTTTCAAACAGAACGGTCTCTTCACGGCTAATTCGTGGCTTTTCGACGCCTTGCCAGTCGAAGGTATCATCAACAACGACACATTTCGCCATCGTAAAGCTTTTCTCATTACTATAAGGCGTGGTGTAGTGGAGCGGCTCACTTATCGCTTTAGCATAAGGGTCAGAAAGTAATATTGGACCATTAGCTGTTTCTGCAATGAATCCGTATTTTTGCCCCGCTTTAATACCTTCGATAAATACATATCGAATATCAGCGTATTCATTGTCCAATTTATAAGTTGTGAACTCCTCGTTC
>NZ_MCYD01000796.1:0-2039 GCF_002876325.1 Vibrio sp. 10N.261.52.A1 | reverse complement strand
TGAATATGCAACTGATATTTTAGGTGAATGCATTGTTTTGAAAATGTTAACCAATTATCGGTTGAATAATATACTCACTTGGTTAGACTTTAACCGTGAAAGCAGAGTTTTAACAAAGACTTGTCTGCTTTTACTACCTCATTTCTTTTTGGATTTTTTAGTTAGCTTGGAGGCGCAAATGAAACATTTCGATTTTATACAGCACATTTGCGCATCGTTTGAACCGTGTACTGACATGGTGACTGTTATGTCACAAATCTCAGCCATGGCCGATCGAAACACCCAAGATAAACCTAACTAATAGATCCGTATCCTTATTTGGCTGCGGAAAAATAGCAGCTAAGTGAGAAGCCCTCATACTATCTAACACGCTATTTTTCCTCAGTTTATTCAACAACTGGAGAGTTATTATGCGTCACTCAGTATATTTAAAATTAGCAACAGTCCTTATCCGTGCCGATCTTCGTCGTGAAGAGCGGGAATGGCAGCGAAAAGTGCGTCGTAGTTCACTAGACCTACCATGGCACAATGCTCATTTGCTAAGAGATATTGGCCTTGAAGCCGACGGTCGTCCAATTGGTTTCTCTGAACCTGAAGTAGTCACCATTGAACGTCGCGTTCGTCACCTTCGTCGTGTCCTTAGCGCGCGAATACCGACGTAATCTGTAGGGGTTGATAGCACCATCAACCCCTTAAATAATCGACAGTGATGGTTAGGTGTCAAAGTGGGAACTTTGAACTAGAACTGGCAAAAAGAGAGAAGCACTGGCTTCTCTTTTTTGCTTTTTTAAGCGTGAAAGATCGACCCACCCTAGTAAACAAAAAGAGTTCTACTAAGCTATAGAGAGCAAGGGAGGCCTGTTATGCAAAAGCATCAGTTAGACATGTGGTTACATGGAGATCACAAAGATTCGTACCAGACACCGAAAGTGTACGTTATTGGCTGTTCTGACATCTCAGAATATCTACTAGCCGTGGAGTACAAACACAAGCTAGAGCCAGTAAAACAAGATGGTGAACCGCTTCACTTTGGATCTTTGGATCAAGTGAAAGAGGAGTTACTCCGGCTAGGTTTTGAGAAGGCCTACCTTCGTTTACACAATGCTTACGACGAATTTGGTAATGAGCCAAGTCAAAGTTACTGCGATATTGAATTAGCGTTGAAACCTCATTAGATACAAGCCTTTAGCACCTTACTTTTTAGTCATTGATGCATGATTATCAAGGTACTATGCGTAGTGTGTCGTGAGTATGTTATGAGTAAATTGAGTTCGTAAATAGAATCCACGAGGTTTGGTTTTGATTGGCTTGCCACTCGCACCATAGGCCTCGGTCAAAACGCGGCTGTTTGCGGCCTTTGGACGCAGATGCAGTGCTTCTCCATGCCTTGCAGTGATCTGTTCAACATTCCCTAAAACGATCAACTCCATCAGCTCTTCCCAATCTCTTTTGAGTATTTCGTCTTCAGCCTTGCTTGGCGTCCACAACAGTGGTGATCCAACGTGTCTCTCTGCCAATGGGATTTCTCTTTCGCCTTCTACTGGAATCCACAGCACTTTAGATAGCTTGTTACGAACGTGGCTGGTTTCCCATGTCAGTCCTTGCACACCCATTAATGGTGCAACACAAACAAAGGTGGTTTCGAGTGGCTTACCAGAATAGCCAATAGGAATACTCTTAAGTTCGATGCCTAGTTTCGCGAAATCCTGTTCTGGTTTACTGCCAGCGGGTGCGCCCAAGTGCCACTCTAACAGCTGTCCAACCCATCCTTTATCTCGTTTAAGATCATTAGGCATCTCCATCTCTGCTTCATCGGCGAGCTCTTTGAAGGTCATCCCGGCGATCGCATATGCTCGCTCTAACAGCTCTTGTTGTGTTTGTGGTTCTGGTTTCATAATAAAAGGCATGATCAAAAAAATGATTTTATCAGAAGTTATCACCAAATGACGACTGGTTAAGAAATGATCTCCTAGCCTGAAAAGGGATCAAAGTTAGGGTTATCCACAGGACATAAAGGTAATTAATTGAAATATTAATTT
>NZ_MCYD01000795.1:0-4358 GCF_002876325.1 Vibrio sp. 10N.261.52.A1 | reverse complement strand
TAAGTGAGTTTTTTGTGATGAGTCATCAGTAAATGTGTTGTTTTGCCAGTTTAGAAACTGATTTAAAATTTAAATAAAAAGCCCCACAACTGAAGGGCTTAACATAAAGGCCAAAACTGACTAATCGTTAACGTGATCCACAGCATCTCGCACTAGTTTACCAAGCTCGTCCCACTTACCTTCGTCGATAAGGTTAGTTGGTACCATCCAAGTACCGCCACATGCTAATACAGAAGGAATAGAAAGGTACGCGTCTACATTTTTCAAGCTAACACCGCCAGTAGGCATGAACTTAACCGGATACACGGCCGTTAAGGCTTTGAGCATTGCTGTGCCACCTGAAGGCTCAGCCGGGAAAAATTTCAGCGTGCGGAGACCCATTTCCATTGCTTGTTCAACAAGGCTTGGATTGTTCACTCCCGGCACGATTGCAACCCCCTTGTCGATACAGTGTTGCACGGTACGAGGGTTGAAACCTGGGCTAACGATGAAATCAACACCCGCATTAATAGATGCGTCTACTTGCTCTGTAGTCAGTACAGTACCCGCGCCGATCAACATGTCCGGATACGTTTTACGCATGATAGAAATCGCTTCGATAGCACATTCTGTTCGCAGCGTGATCTCCGCACATGGCATTCCGTTTTCAACTAGTGCCTTGCCTAAAGGGATGGCATCTTCAGCGCGGTTGATGGCGATTACAGGGATTACTTTCAGGTTTGCTAACTGTGCATTCAAGGTTGTCATAAATTAGTTCCCACTATAGCGGTGGGTTTGCTTCAGGCTAAGCAAACCCCTGATTATTAAACAAAGTACTTAATTATAAGAGTAGGTCAGTGACGGCATCTAGGAGAGTGCGCTGTCTTGCATGGTAAGTCACGTTTTATAATTTGAGCGAAGTTCTGATATTTGGCGTTAGTAGATAAAACGTGAAAGTATTAAATAGGAAGGCAATACGAGCATTCAAAAGTTAGTAAACGAATGCTCGTTGGTTTCAGGTTAGGTTGTATACGCTAACGCGGTGAGCGTTGTTATATCCTCTCAACAATGACAGGAATTAGCTTTGTGTAGGCATCCAAACTTGTTTAGATGTGACCTGGTGATCTTTAAAGGTCACTTCTTCTACTTTATCCCCGTTGAGGTTCCAGCGGGTCAATTTGCCGTTGGCGATTTCGCCATCATCGAATTTTGCTTCTGTCGCTTTATTGCCATTCGTGTAGTAGTCGGTCACCAAGCCATCTTTTAGCCCTTCACTGTACTCTGCAGTTAGGCTCTTTTCGCCATTTGGATACCATCGAGTTGCGACGCCCGAAAGTTCGTTGTCTTTGTAGTTTAGCTCGGCTTTTTTCTGCCCATTCGGATACCAAGTTTCTGCTTTACCTTGCAATTGACCTTTGACGTAATTCACTTTGGAAGCGATCTGTCCATTTGGATACCAATTGGTTTCTAACCCAAGCTCCAGACCATCGGCAAACTGGGCTTGAGTAGCGATCTGACCGTTATCGAACTTTTCTTCAAATTGACCGGTAAAGGGCTTTGAGTGGTTTACTTGATAAGCCACGCCTTTACGCATCTGCAAATAGTCTACAGCATCTTCACGTGGGGTCGCTGCGTAACTCATTGAGGACATCGTACTAAGAGCAATCAATATTGGGATGTATTTCTTCATAATGACACCTTTTTATTGGACGGGAGGAAAGTGTAACCAATGTGTTAACAGCATTTCACTTCTCGTAACTACTGTCAGTATCTATTACTGGGTTTCAAGTTTTCATTATTGAAGGCAACGGGAACGGAACTTTTTGAAGTGAATTTTGACATAGGGGCTCGTCTGAAACTGATCCAGTTCACCTACGGAGTTACGAAGAGGTTCCGGACAGATGGTAGATGCAGACAGGACGCAAGGTTGAGCTTTGCACTATGATTTGTATTTATGCAGAAGATCCCAAGGGATGTGGCATAAGTGATGATCTTCAGGGAAGTGACTCAAATGATGTTGGTGAATATCGTCGCTGGCAACATAGTGGGTCAATGGCAACACCTCTACGGCGATGCGCTCGGCGTCTTCACGTGATGCGATATAGTGTTTTGCTTCAGTTAAGTGTTTGGCTTCAGTGCTGTACACGCCAGTGCGATACTTTTCTCCTACATCAACACCTTGTTTATTGACGCTGTAAGGATCAATGATCTCAAAAAGGTGGCCCACTAGCGCCGTTACTGAGGTGAGGTTTGGGTCAAATTCAATTTGTACACACTCTGCGTAGCCATCGTATTCGCTTGGTTTGCTTTGGTTATCCTTTATTTGAGAACGTCCATTAGCACGACCTGCTTCTGTGCTTATCACTCCGGGCACATACTTAATGAACTCTTGTACGCCCCACAAGCAACCACCCGCTAAATAAATTTGTTCCATACTTCTTTTTGAGCTCTCTGAGTTTTTGTTCGATGGTTTTGATTTATAGCTTAAACCGTAATAGTAGATTGGAGCCTATATCAATACGCGATAGACGTGTATGTACTAAAATAAGCTCATAAAAACAAACGCCTAAGCATTGCAAATCGTCGTAGATGAACAAATGTAAGTTGAATGCGATATCAAGATTATATAGGTCATCGCTACTTGTCACCAACCCGAACCTCAACATCAGTGAGAGTTAACCGAATCATGTTTGAACAAGTCAAAGACTTCATTAACCCGAGCAAGAATCCTGACCTAACTCAGGCACACGAATATCAACGTAAACATTTGCCAACCTTGTGGCTGCTCGGCAAAACGGGTGCAGGTAAATCATCGTTTATTCAAGCGGTCACGGGTGATTCTTCGGTGGAAGTCGGAAACGGATTTGCACCATGTACCATGACAGCAATGTCGTATGCTTTCCCTCAAGACAAACCTGTGATGCGCTTTCTTGATACTCGTGGTTTGGGTGAAGCGGATTATGACCCCGACGAAGACCTAAGAGAAATTGGTCAAGCGGGTAATGCGTTAGTGGTGGTAATGAAAGCGGATGAGCCAGAGCAATCGGCGGTACTGTCTGCACTCAAACAGATTAAGAAGCAAAAGAAGATTAAGCACTTGCTCCTCGTTCATACAGCGGTGTTGTCTTCTCAAGAACCAGACCGCGTAAGGCAAGTTCAATTTAACACTCAACAAGTAGAGAAGGTTTGGGGCAAAGGCTTTGAATCAGTCGCGGTTGATTTTGAGAGCGACAATGATGATGTCTACAACCTCGAATTATTGTTAGAACGGTTGACCAGCATACTTCCTGTTATAGGGATGATGGTGCAAGACAAAGAACACGCTACGCAAGAAGAAGCCAACTTTGACAAGGTTGAAAATGAAGTGCTTTGGTATGCGGGAAGTGCAGCGGCTAGCGACTTAGTTCCAGGCGTGGGCTTGGTGTCTGTGCCTGCTATTCAAGCGAAAATGCTTCACAGTTTAGCTAACCAATATGGGGTTGAGTGGAATAAGCGAGTCTTTAGTGAACTTATTGGTACTTTAGGGAGTAGCTTTGCGGTGCAATATGGAGTGAAGCTTGGCACTCGGCAATTGGTTAAGTTGATACCTGTGTATGGGCAAACGGTTGGCGTCGTTGCTGCTGCAGCAATGAGTTTTGGTACCAGTTATGGCCTTGGCCGAGCGGCATGTTACTACTTTTATCACAAGAACAGAGGCGAAGAAGTTTCTGAACAAGAGATGCAAAAAATCTATAAAGAATCCCTGAAAAAAGGTAAGGCAGCGTCGGGCTATGAAGAAAATTAAGAACTTATTTCGATTGCTCGCCGTGTTGTCGAGTGGGCGTTGGGGGATCGCTCTGATTTCGGCGATCTTCCCGAGCATCATCATGATGGGCTTTGGTCTGTTCTTGGCAATCAAGTATGGTTATCTACTGGAAATGTCGATAGCGATTGCTGTGAGTACCTTGCTGTTCACGATTCCGTTATACATCTCTAGCCGTTCTTCACGCAATTCGACCAACAGTGATGCGGAAACAAATACAAAAGATGAAGCCAAAACGGAGTATTCAAGTCACAACATCGACGATGCGTTGGTCAAAGCGTCAAATGAATGGTCTCAAGCTGAACTGTCGATCTGGAACGACTCGAAACATTACGTTCGTCAACAATTGGTCGATGATATTGAGTGGGGTAATATAGACCAAACTGGTTTGCAGGTACTGGAGTTCGTCGCCAAAAAGTTTGGTAAGAAGTCGCTCGATTTTTCAATTCCAGAAGGGCTCAAGCTGTTTGAAGAGGTAAGCCGTCGTTACAAAGTGGTGGTAAAAGAACACATACCGGGTATTGAGTACCTTAAGGTTTCTTACATCAAGGCAGGCTACGAAGCCTATGATAAATAT
>NZ_MCYD01000794.1:0-245 GCF_002876325.1 Vibrio sp. 10N.261.52.A1 | reverse complement strand
CATGTATGTCCTACCATTTTACAAGCCACAATGCTGCGAGGCAATACTGAACGGTCCACACGAGCTTTTAAATATTGAACCGGTGTATCATCAAACGTCAAAATTCAATCACGGAATGATAGCTTTGTGTGATGTTAATCATGAAAAAACGGAATACACAATTGATTGATGTGAACTAAGTCCAGACTTATTTTTCTTTTCGAAGTATCATTTATTTAAAGGTGAAAAACGCAACTATAATATTC
>NZ_MCYD01000793.1:0-1537 GCF_002876325.1 Vibrio sp. 10N.261.52.A1 | reverse complement strand
AAGTGCAACTAAGGGAGACTTTATCTTCATAAAAATACCTAGAGTATGTCGCCGTCCTTGGCTGCAATGAATTTTGATTCGAATCGTTTAGCTTAGAACTTGTAACCAAAGGTGATTGAGAGTTGGTCGATATCGTAATCATCCATCATGATGAAGTTGAAACGCAGGTCACTGTATAGGCCGAAATCAAAGTTAGCTCGAACACCAGTACCCAATAGCAGTGATGTTTCTTTGTCTTTCAGAGTGATGCTATCGCCCGGTTCTTTTAAAGTGAGTCTTTCTTCAACACGAGCAACGCCAATAGCGCCATAAGGCTTAATACTGAAGCCATCTAGCAAGAAAGCGTAACCAATATCTGAGTCAATTTTGAAAGTTGATACTTTAGAGTCGTAACCATATCCATGGTAACTTTCGTCGTCTTTGCTAGTATCCATCGAAATGTTAACACCAACAATTCGGTTGATATCATAGCCGTACTCCAGCTTAAGGCCGTTGCCTAAATCGCTGTTAGAGTAGTTTGAATTAAGGTGGTCAATTTCACTAGAAGTAAAGCCAAGGCCTACTCGGTGGCCAGAATAATCAGTATCAGCAATAGCTGCCGTCGCTGTAGATAAGGCAATGATTGCTGTAACTGTTTTAAGTAATTTCATAACACTCTCTTTATTGAAAACTCAGCAAACGTATCCATACGAACTGATATAACATTATTTGTTTGGAGTATGTTGGATTCCTTTCACTTTAAGGTTCCCCGCTGTCCTTAGCAGGGAGAGAGTGCTCTATTTAAAGCTGTACTGAAGGCCAACGCCGCCAGCGACATCTGAAGATGAGTATTTACCTGATGTCTCGTAGTGGAAAGTGCCAGAAACACTTAGGCTTTCATTGATTCCGTATGCACCACCTAATGCAAGTGCTTCTTTCGAACCTGCGAAGCCAACACCAGCACCAATAGCAAATTCCCCGTTGGTAACGAATGGGCGAGCATTGGTTACAGCGTGTAAACTCGCACGAATACCATCCATTTGTTCAGCATGGTCATTGAATTTAGCATTGTATTCTGCCGCCATTGCTTCGAAGTTACGTTGAAGCTCAGTTTGGCCTAACTCTAATGCTGATGAGCGTTCTGCTTCTGTCGGACCTGAGATATCCGGCGTATCGCCGTAGTCTGGGCTCGGACGATCTGGGCTATTATCTACAGGTGGCTGAGTCGGCGTTGGTGGCTGAGGTCTTTCAGGGCTGTTATCCATGTCTGGTTGAGATGGAATGCCCTGAATCGGATTTGTCGGTTTTGGTAATTCAATTGGGTTTGATGGCTGTTCATTCCAAATAGGGTTTTGAACATCAACATCAACATCTGCGATTGCAGGAAGTGAAAATACAGTAGCTAGTGACACTGCAATAATTGACTTTTTCATTGAATACACTCTCAATAAAGATTAAATATTGAGCATCCTTACTATGGTTTAATTTATTGACTCCGTGTCGATGGAGTAAATATTAAACAGTGTATTATTTTTAGGCTAAGTAGCTATTTTTATAT
>NZ_MCYD01000792.1:0-25309 GCF_002876325.1 Vibrio sp. 10N.261.52.A1 | reverse complement strand
CTACTGCATTTATTGGTTATAAGACATCACAAATGAATACTGTTTTATATCATATTTTAAGGCGGGTTAAGACCTAAATGGGCCCTCATACTACCCTACATTTTACTTTATATTTCAGATCAAATAGTTAGCTTGTGAGCCGATAATTCTTACGATATTGACTAGGTGATAAGCCAAAATGTTTCTTAAAACGGTGAGAAAAATTATAAGGGTCTTTATAACCGAGACGATTAGCAATCATAGATACTGACCAATCTTGTTGCTTTAGCAAACTGGTTGCTTTATCCATTCTCAACTGAATCAATTTGCTTCGTGGAGACACATTGAATAGCGACTTCGTAACTCGGTTTAATTGCTCTTCACTAATAAACACTCGCTCCGCCATCCCTGCGACCGTCCAAGGTAGATGCAGGCTACTTTCAATTTCGTTGTACAGTGCCTGCACACGCGCTGTCGTGCTGGTCGACTTAGGTTCAAACCCGGTCAACGTGCGGATGATTTCACTCATCAGTAACTTCCGATAACTAGCTCTGCCGCCAATTTCAAAGTAAACCAAATTCATCAGCGACCAGATTTGTTCGCACTCGCCGAAAGGCACAATGCTCTGACCCAAACTCGCGATGTGTTGCCACTGAGGAGTATCTGGTGTCAGCATCCACGCCATTTTCCAATAGTTGTATTGAGGATCAAGTTCAAATCGAAATGGCGTTTCTGCAGGAAGAACCACAAGTGTATAAGGCGTAATTGCTTGTACTGATGTCGCCGTTGTTAATATTCCTCCCCCTTCTTGAGTAAAAATCAACGTATGAACATTCACCGATTCGCGTTCCACCCAATACGCGTCATGCAGCTTTGCCATTCCCCCCATGTAAACACCGCAGCTTCTCATCTCTGGGATATCTTCAACGGTCAAAAAACGTTCTTTACATTGTTCTGCAAGAAACACGTCATCTTGCCACGTTGATTTCGGCCTCATGCTATCAATGACGGATTTGCACAGGTTTTGTTGTTTTTTAAACATGTTGTTACTTCACTCAAATCACTATAGTTCTGCCATAAATCGGAGAGCTTATGACAACTAACATCAACCCTAACTCATCTATAAATAACAAGCCAGAGAGCATATTACCTCGCATTATCAAACTTGGTTTGCCTGTTGCTTTGCAAAGTGCTTTGGTTGCTATTTTAGCCCTTGCTGACGTGTTAATGGTCAGCGATTTTGGTATGGAAGCAGCAGCGGCTGTGGGAATTGCATCAAAATGGCACTTCGTCGCTATTATGATTATGGCAGGGTTGGCCTCAGCAAACGGAACATTGGTAGCGCAATATTGGGGAAAAAACGACCGTAAAAGTGCACGAACCGTGTCTTCTATCGCAATGGTATTTGGTTTAAAAGTTCTGCTACCTGTAACGGCAATCATCACTCTTGGTTCACAGTTTTTGATGATGTTGCAAACCAGCGATCAAACCGTAATTGAACTTGGTGCGACTTACCTTTGGTATGGCTTCCCTGTTCTGCTTCTGACCCATATTGTGGTTGTAGTTGAAGCAAGCATGCGCTCATCAGGTGACACCGTAACTCCACTTCTGCTTGGTGCGGTGACGATTGCACTCAATATCGCACTTAACTTCATCCTTATACAGGGTGCTTTCGGAATTCCAGCGATGGGTGTTGCAGGAGCAGCATTAGCAACGACTCTAGCGCGATTAATTCAAGTGAGTTTGATGTACGGCTACATGCGTATGCGCAACCACTGGCTATTAACGACACCGAGCTCGCCACATCGCCCGTCATTGTGGTTATCTTACCGTCGTATTGCCCTGCCACTGACCATGAATGCTGTTTTATGGGCAATGGGTACCATGGCTTACCAGATGATCTTTGGTCATATGGGTACGACAGAGCTAGCGGTATTCTCAATGCTCGCTCCGTTTGAGTCATTATGTTACTCGGTGTTCTTTGGCATCTCTGTAGCGTGTTCAGTGTTGCTTGGCCATTCATTAGGTCGAGATGAGTTCGATGATGCAATGAGTATGGGCCTCACCTTTATCAAAGCCGTTGTAGGTTTTGGGGCAATTGTAGGCTTGATGCTGTTCATGGGGAAAGAGCATGTTCTATCATGGCTAAACCTAACCACAGACGCTTTATACCCACTCGCTTCACCAGCGATGATGATCATGTGCTTTGCGGTTGTAATTCGTATGCTAAACATGGTTATCATTAACGGTATCATTCGTGCTGGTGGTGATAATGCATTTTGCCTGCGTATGGACTTCATCGCGATGTGGATGGTCGGCATTCCAGTTTGTGTTTACGGCGCATTTGTCGCGGAATGGGACTTCAAGTACATCTATGGCCTGATGTTAGTTGAAGAAGTTGTGAAGCTGGCTATCTGCTCGCACCGTTACTTGAGTCGCCGTTGGATCAACAACCTGACGGTTACTTATGAAGAACCACAAGCTGCTTAAGCTTTTGAAGTAATCAACTATTTGAACAAGATGTCGCTCAAAACAGAAAAGGTCTGAGAAATCAGACCTTTTTTGTTTCTGGAAGCATAGCCTTTAGTGTACCCGCTACTTCTTATTCATTCGGATATGACGATTCGATACGTTCGGTAACGGCTTTTCTGGCAATTTCCGTTTCTCATGAATCAAATGTCGAATAGCTAACATAGGATGCTTGAGCAACATTCTTGGCCCAGCATAGCGCATCACCAAGCGCATCTGCTCTTTCGGGTCAGGTTTATAGCAATGAATCGGACACTTGTTGCAGGTTGGTTTTGCTTCGCCATAAGGGCATCTATCAAGCCGTGTTTCTGCGTAACGTAACAGCTGCTCACACTCTTCACATAACGCGTTATTCTGACGAGTTTCACCGTGGTGATCTTTGCAGTATATATGCACCATCGCGATAACGGTTTTGTACTCCGTCGCAAGTTCGCCTTGTAGAATATTGTTATGTTGGAACATGATTAATTACCCAAAGAGAGGCTATACAAGTTGAGATTTACGCTTTCACTTATCACGTCTTCAACCCGCTCGAACGCAAAGCCAAGTTTAGTCAGTAGTGCGATGCTTCGAATGTTATCAGAGGTAGTAATAGCAACTAAATGATCAATATCAGCATTCTGCTTAGCTTGTTCAATTATCGCTTCCCCCGCTTCTTTGGCATAACCTTGACCGTAAAACTCCGGAGCAAAACCGTAGCCAACATCATGTGACTCTAAACTATCCCTCTTAATTAACCCGCAAACTCCAATTGGCGTTGAGGTTGCTTTCACTTCTACCATCAACAAACAGACCCCCTTATCTTGATGCATCTTAAGGATGTTGTTCTCGATATACTCTTTAGCCTTTGCCGTGTTGGTTATCTCTTTGTCTCCGATATAACGCAAGAAGTCTTCTGAGCTATACAACCTTTGGATAAATTCAGCATCCTCAGTTGTGATCATTCTTAATCTTAAACGAGCGGTTTCGACTGCCTGCATGACGATATTTCCTTGCTGAATACCATGTAAATATTGAGTTCTAGAGCTAAAATGATTATCCTCCACCGCCTAAACTAAATACAAGGCTATGCAGCAATGAACCGTAAGAAAAAAATTAATCAAATTCTAAAAAAGAAGCAGAAAAAAGCGAATTCTAAACTGCATACAAGTAATAAGCCTCGCTACATTTCTAAAGCTGAACGCGCAAAAATGGAAGCAGAAGAACAGGCTCAAGCAGCGCAAGCGGAAGGTGCTGTCGAAGCAACTGTTGAAGCTGAAGAAACTAAAGCAGCAGAGTAAGATTAAGCGCTCACTGTGCATTCTTACCAGGCTCTTTGCTAAAAGGTAAGTACAAAAAAAGCAGCCTCTATTTGGGCTGCTTTTTTGATCCTGATTTATTTAATCTCGTTGATTAGCCTTTGAATAGCTTTACTTCCCAACGAGAGAATGGTGCTTGAGCACTGATTCCTGCTCTACCCCAACGATCGACTGAGTCCACCACTAGAATACGCTCATTAGGCACTAGAGACTTAATCAGGTTGCTCGGCTTTTTCGCTGTAACAAGCCATAGTGCATCATCTTCCGAAAACATCGCTTTAAGTTTCGCTTTGTCCTGCTCTGTCCATTCAAGCTCTACTTTAAACATGCGGTCTTCAACATACAGTTGGCTACCAGATGCAAAATCTTCCAAGCTTTCCGAAAGCAAGAGTACTGAGTCCACTTCGTTATCAAGCAATACTGCTTGTTGCTTGTTGATCAGTTCACGAACATCCAACATCACGCGCTGCAGATTACTATCAATAACCTTAGCCTTCTCTGGCCACAGTAACTTAAAGTCATCAGCCACAATCGCTGCCATGCGCGTTAAGTTGGTTGGGTTTAACCAAGCATACTTAGACACTTCGCCATTCGACAACGTAAGTGCCGCAACACCTTGTGCTCGCGGCGTAATCGCTTGAGCCGCATCGACCTCAACCAAGCGGATATTACCTTGCCTTGCGTATACGAATGTAGGGTCGGCTTGCCAGATCGATGATAGAGTAAGAGCAACGGTCGCCTTTTCGCCAGACTTAAGGACTTTGCTTGCCCCCTTGGTACCAAACCAATTCGGCAGACGATCAATACCATAGCGCTTTGGTGGCAGATACTCAGTTGTGATGTCAGTGCCTTTCGTTAGCTCTGTCGCTAATGCATAAGTCACAGGTGTACTCGTTAGAATATCTTCCGCATTCGCTTTAAGTGACATCACTGAGCCAGCCATTAACACACTACCAAGCACACCGACTTGAGCCGTTGTTTTTACTGAGATCGAGATACGATTCATTAAAGAAGTCATAATTACGCCTTTCTTACAATTCGGTATAGCGTTGCTGCAAGGAAAAAGGTTGCAGAAACAATGATGATTGAAGCACCCGACGGTACTGGCAATTTAAGTTCCATTGTTAACACCGTCCCAACCAAACACGCAATGGTCGCTAGCAATGCTGATAACAACACAAAGCTACCCATGCGTTTAGTTAATAGTCGAGCCGTCGCACCTGGAATCAATAACAAAGCACCTACCAAAACTGCACCCACGATCTTCACAGCAGCAATCGTGACTAACGTAATCATCATGACAAACAAGTAGTCGTAGAAACTGGTGTTGTAACCACGAACCTTCGCAATATCAGGGCTGATACAGGTAAGCAGGATACGGTTGAATGTCGGTATCAAAAGCAAAATGATGATCGCGCAACTGCCTGCGAGAATCGCTAAGTCTTGATCCGTTACCGTAAGGATCGAACCAAACAATACGTTCTCAAGCATGTGAATATTGATCTTACGAGCCACGTACATCAGTAACGCTGCACCCACTGCCAATGCCAGTGCAAGGAACACACCAACCAAGGTATCGTACGGCACATTGGTTCGGTTTCTTACAAAGTGCAGAAGCAACGCGAAAATCATACAGAAGCTAAACAGCCCAATAATCGGATTTTCAGGTGGTTCACCAAGAAGAACACCGATTGCGATGCCGGTTAACGCCGCGTGTCCAACAGCTTCAGAAAAGAAAGCTAGACGCTTTGCAATCACCAAAGTACCAAGACCACCTAGCAGAGGGCCAAGCAATAAGGCTGCAACCAAAGCATTTACCATGAAGGCATACATGAAGCTTTCAGATAACAAGCCCGCTTCCACACCACTAATGGCAAGTTGTCGTAACCAATCCATTACGCAACCTCCTTCGATTCAGTCACTACTGAGCCACTACTGTAGTGTTGGAATAAGCTTTCGATCTTCGTTGGATGCAGTACTTGCTCATGTGGGCCACTATCTACTAAGAATCGGTTAACGACATGCACGTTCGCTTCAAGTCGACGTACCGCAGTAACATCGTGGTGAACCGCTAGAATCGTTCGGCCTTCATCAACACATTCACGAATCAACGATTCCAAATAGCGAACGCCCTGCTCGTCCATGCCCGTTGTAGGTTCATCTAATACCAGTAAGCTCGGATTATCCAATAACGCTTGAGCAAACAACACACGTTGCTGCTCACCACCGGACAACTGTCCCATACGGCGGTCGCTACGAGTCGCCATACCAACGCGATCTAACTGCGCGAGAGCAAGATCTAACTGCTTTGATTTACGACGCCAAAACAGAGGGATTCGCGTCTGATTTAGCAGAACAAAGTCCATGACCGTCAAAGGTAAGCTAGACTCGAATGTCGCTTTTTGAGGCACGTAACCAATACTTGGCTTTTCTGGCCAGTGGATATTAATTTGGCCAGAGAAAGGCGTAAGGCCAAGCACAGAGCGCAGCAAAGAAGTTTTGCCGCCACCGTTTGGTCCCATGATCACATGACACTCGCCCGCTTTAAGTTCCAGCGAGATATCATCAAGAATCACATTATTATCGTACTGTAGACCCAGTTTATTGATTGAGATTGATGGACCTAGCATTATGCGTTCCCGCTTTTAGCTTGGTTCGCCGCTGCAAACTTCATCGCTTCGATTAAGGTTTCTAGGTTCTTCTTCATCTCAACTTCTACTTTGTCGTCTTCATATTCGCCGTGAGTCATGTGAGAGAAACGGTAAAGCTGAACGCCTGTTTCCGCTTCAATTGTGTCAACAAAACGGTTTGGCATGTTTAATTCGTAGAACAGAACATCAATACCCGATGCGCGGATCTTCTCAATCGTCTCTTGAAGTTGGCTAGCACTTGGCTCAACACCGTGTGCTGGCTCGATTACCGCCGCGACATCAACACCAAACTCTTGAAGAATGTAACCATAAGCGTTGTGTGTCGTCGCAACCTTCATGCCTGATGTATCTAACTCACCTAATGACAACATCGCATCACGCTTCATGAAACGAAATTGCTTTGCGTACTTACGTGCATTCTTGCGATAAAACGCAGCGTTGTCTGGGTCGAGTTTAGAAACTTCACTGGCAATGGTGTAAACCTTCTGAATGGTTGTCGAAAGCCCAACGAAGGTATGCGGGTTAACAGCACCCTGACCAACAGATTGACCAAGAGCCGGAAGTAAAGGCACTTCTTTATTTGCTTCGATCACAACCAAATCATCACGTTGCGCTGCTGCAATGACTTTAAGCGCGAAGTCATCGTGACCAATACCGTTTACTACGATTGCATCCATCTGGCTCAATCGCTTCAGATCGTTCGGTTGTGGTAAGTAGTTATGTGGGTTAAAACCAGCGTCAACCAAAGGAAGAATGTTCACTTTGTCACCGACTACGGCTTTCACATAGCTGTAGTAAGGTTGAAGTGTGATACCAATCGTCAGTTTGTTACTGTCGACCGAGTATTCTTTTGCTAATGCATGAGGTGCCATGAACACCGATAATAACGACATGAACAGGGTCATAATTCGCATAGTAAATCTCTTATTATTAGTGAGCATCGCTTGCATGATGCTGTTCAACTTCTGATTCATTCACAACCATTTTCCAGCCTTCAGATTCAAGTGTGTGCTCGTCAAAAGCACTAGGCTGTTTTGCTATACCACCAAAGAAAATCCAGATTTCAGGAGAAACGCTGTTCGCGTTCAGAATAAAAGAATCCGCAAAGCCAAGTTCATTTGGTGTGGAAAAATAATAACCGCGCTCGTCCAACAGCCAAGCATGAGAGCCTTTGCGCTTCCAACTCTGGTCTTCCACAAATGGCGCAACCCATTCACCTTTAAGTGACATAACGCTTGGCCATTCGCCATCTGAGTCCATACGCAAATCACGAATTTCTTCATGAGCCAAACGCAGCTCTGACAGCATCGCCAAGTTTTCTTGTTCAACATCCGTTACTAAAATTTGATGGTCTAGCACCGCTTTTACGTGAGATTCCGCCTGATGAAATGGGATCGCGACGGTTGCAAAGCAAAGGATGAATACAATGATCAATCCAACCCATTTACCCTCTCTACCACCAGTATCGGCACGTACGCTTTGAATCATCATTTTTCGCTGATCTCTAAGACATCAACTTCAACAGGAAATTCGTGGCCAGAATCGAACACCAGGTAAAACTCGGTATCTGGATGTGGAAACTCAACGATAGAGCGCTTATCAGTCATCTCTTTTGCAATCAAATTGTCTTCGTAGTCGTACATCTCAACCGCATAATCAATCGCTTTGCTGCCATCAGAGTAACCCGCTTCACAAGCAACGGTTGTTCCTTCAAACCAGCAACTCATCAATGGGAAGTGTGCTTGTGCAGGTAATGCCGCGAAACCAAGTCCCAATGCTAAGCAAGGCGTTATTAAAGCGTTCAGTTTTGTTTTTATTGTCATGGTTTGTACCCTAGCCACAGTGCGAATTCTCAGTCATAAACTGAGCGATAAAGGGCTCAAATGAGCCCTTAAGTTTTTAGTTGTTTAATCGGGAGGCTAGCCCCCAATATCACAGATTATTGAAGTAGAGCTTCGAACGTTAGGTGAACGTTCGCGCTTGCTTTGTCTGCCAATGGATTGTCAATCAACTCACCTTTGTAGTTCGCTTTCATTACGTAACGACCCGCTACGTCTGGAGTGAACGTGATTTCACCGTTCTCATCACTCACTACATCAATCTGCTCTTGGTGGTTGCGGTAAAGCGTACCTTCACGAGTGATCTCCGCTTTCACGTCTTTCTGGATTTCACCGTTGTAGAAGAATTGGAATGTGACTGGTTCGCCTTCAACGATGTCTGAAGGGTGAGTCACTGGCTTCATCTCAAGTAGCTTGCCTTCAATTTTGAACACTGAATCCGTTGGCTTACCTACCGTGATGTAGCTTTCTGCACGAGTGAAGCTGATTTGTGTTACCACGTCACGTGCTTTTTCTGGTAGCACTGAATCACGCTCTGCTTTGTTTGCTTTAACCCACTTCACGGTGTCGCGACGACCCGCTTTGTACTGTGTGTAGTAAGACGGATAGTTGTTGATCGCCACTTTGTGTGTACCTTCTTCTTCAAAATAGAAGTCGAAGATTGAACGACGCTTGCCACGAATAACAAAGTTTGGACGCTCGCTGCGGCCATCTGGCATGATGACATGAGCATTTTCGCTGCCAGCAGGCTTATCAAAAACAAACGTACCGTGAGACGCAGTAACGTCGAACGTTAGCCAATCACCACCTTCTTTAGATACAGTGAAGTGAGATGGCAGAATCCAACGTGGGTGAGCTTGTGCTGTTGTCGTTGCTGCTAGGCCGAATGCCATCACACCTGCTAGAGCAAGTGCTTTAATTTTTGTTTGTTTCATCATGTTCAATTCCATTATTTATAATTGCTAGCCGTGTCGCTCTATCTGAGCCTACGATGACCACTGTCTATTCTGTTCAGCTTGGTTTTAGTTCGTACTTACTAGTTACTGTTCGCAGTTACTATTTAGCGATGTAGTTCAGGGTGATTTCACCCGTCTCTTCCGTTGCTTTTAATTCGTAAGATGCGTTTGAATCTGTGAGTGATACTTTTTGACGAAGGTAGTTACGGCCACCGTGTTCGCGAACCACTTCGATATGAACCGTGTACTCACCTTGTTCTAACGTTTCACCGCTGTCGCTCTTGCCATCCCAAACGAAACGGTACTGACCAGCAGGACGCGTTGCAGACGTTACAGCATCAACCAGCTCACGATCGTAACGGCCAACCTTTCTCCACCAGCTACGCAGATCTTTAAGCCATTCATCTTTACCGACCCAAAGCTCGATGGTTTTCACTGACTTTCGTTCGCTGTTCTCTACCCACACCGCCACATAAGGACGTGCATACATAGACGTATCAATCTTTGGAAGCTCAAAGCTGACATCAAGTTTTGCCGTATCAGGAATCGCTTGTGCCATACCTAGGCTTGGCAAAAGAGATAAAGCAAGAAGCGCCTTGCTCCAGTTCATTTTTTTCATGTTTAACAACCTTTTAAATCCGTTTAACCTTAAGCTCGTTCTTCAATCTGATTCATCAATCGAATCAAGCGTTAAGGCACGGCGACAAAATAGATAACAAGTGAGATTGCAGACCCAAACACCGTCCATTTGATGGAGGTCTTGAGTGTCTTTTTCTTAGGTAAAAGTAAGCACACGCCAGTAAGCACAAAGAAGATCATCAGTAGCGCAGTGATATCGATAAACCATTTCCATACTTCACCGCTGTTACGACCTTTATGTAGATCGTTCAACAATGCGATAACGCCGTAATTCGTGGTTTCGACTTCTACAAATTCAGACGTAACGTCAACAAACACGGAAGCGTTGTAGCCTGGTCCTTTGAAGTCCATAGACACTTCACCGATGAGCAACTCACCGTCTTCAATCTCTGCGTAGATGTCCAAGCCTGAAGGAACACCAGACAGATTGGCTTCTTCAAACAGAAACGTTTCAAAGGCTGTCTCGTCAGCTTTTAAACGTCCGTCTTGGACCGTAAATAAACTTGTAGGAAGCGTTAGCGTAGAGCGTTGGATATTGGGTTGGCTTGATTCAAATAACTCAGGTCGGTTCAGGGTTATACCTGTCACTGAGAAGAAAAGAACCACGAACAGAAGCGCCATAGAAATATAAACATGAAGTCGACGAGCCCATGACTGAACCGCCCTACTTTTTAACGACATACAAACCAATACCTATAAATTTTATGGCGACAATTTAGTTGATAATCATTCGTATTGGCATTCAATTTACATTGTTTACGTTTGCTGAGCGGCGTAAGGAAATTTACATAACATTACATGGGAAGTCATCGAACTATATGCATATTCTTGCTAACGTGTACTGAAGAGATTTGATTCGTTCTATCAGAGCTTATCGATAACAGGTCAAAGCTCAAAAAACCTCAATCTCAACATGCTTGATTGAGATGGATTTAAGGTAACAGTTGTGGCTTTAAGGATTGAAAGTTGGGACTATTTGATCACTGGTTTGATGATAGCTAATGAAGCTTAAAAGGATTTGAAATGCGTATTATTGTTTTGGCTTTTGCTGCGCTAGCAACGGCGTGTACCAGCCAAATAACCAGCACGGAAGAACATATTCAACAATACATCGGTTCAGACATAACCGATGTACAAGAACGTTATCTCACCGAACGGTCACGCCCTATCAGTTTTTGGGCGTCTCGAAACTATGCTTGGATTGAAACCAAGAAGCCGTTAGATAATGGTTATACAGTACACGCCTTCAAAAACCCTTATCGTGACTGCACCATTAATTGGGTCGCTGATACCAGTGGCGTAATTCAAAGTGCTACGTCCAGCGGAACGATGTGCGAGCCTTAATCGACACACTGGAAAGACAAAGATTAAAGAACTATAGCCGCCAAAAATTAAAAAGGGTGTCATTTGACCCATCAAATGACACCCTTTTCTCAATATAACTTTCTCTTGTCTTCTGTTGTGCTATTAGCAGTTAAACGTTGCCGTTATCACTCACTGTTCTTAGCTGAGTCAGATATTTAATCCAACCTTTTGCTTCAGAAGAAGGCTCAATGTTGTTCGCGCGTTTCGCTTGAGCAAGAGCATTATCAAGATTCTTTAGCTTGTACCATGAACGTACTTTCGCTAAAGCAACATCAGCTTGCTTGTTTTTGTCTTTCACTTTATCTAGAACAACTAGCGCTCTGTCGTAGTATCCTTGTTGAACAAGCAACTGAGCCACATTCCAATGGTATTGGCTGTCCTTTTTAGACGCTAATGTCCAAACATCAATCGCGTTGTCCCACTCTTTCGCTAGCTGCCAGTATGTAGCTTGCTCAGCTAAAAGCTTAACATCACTGTTCGCATCATCTAGCTTAGCGATCTCTTGAGCAGCGCGCTCAGGAATGCCTCGTTTCGCGTACAACTGTGCAAGAAGTCTACGATCCGAGTTTTTCAACTCAACACCGTGTAAATCTGCTAATGCCAATGTATTCAAGGCATCTCTACTGCGCTCTAATCGCAGCTGAATACCAACAAGCTGACG
Organism: Vibrio sp. 10N.261.52.A1; assembly: GCF_002876325.1. NCBI lineage: Bacteria > Pseudomonadati > Pseudomonadota > Gammaproteobacteria > Vibrionales > Vibrionaceae > Vibrio > Vibrio sp. 10N.261.52.A1. The sequence continues at coordinate 13,393 of NZ_MCYD01000792.1, read as the reverse complement.
CCACCAATTATCTTTCTCAGGTTGAAGTTCGATAAGACTCTCCAACGTTGGAATAGATTGCTTCCACTGCTTTAACTGCAGCTGTGCACCCAGTTTTAGCGATAGAGGCGATAGCTGTGGTTTAGAGTTGAACTTGTCGTGATTACCAATGGCCACCAGCACTTTTGACCAGTTTTCGATTTGGTATTCCGCTTGTGCAATTCGCATCCAAAGCACATCTTTCTTTTCTGTCTCTGGCGCCGTTTTTACTAGCTCATAGTAATGTGGAAGCGCATTTGTGAACTGCTGATCATTTAATAAAAGATCAGCAAGCATGCGTTTAGTCACCCATGCTTGCTCATCCACAAGCAAGTTAGTGTCGACTGCGTACGTCAGCTGCTTAATAGCGGCACCCGTTTTACCGTCTTGCCAGTAGAAAACACCCAACATACGAGCCACATAAGCTTTGTCGTAGCCTTTAGATAACTCTAAATTAGCGAGAACATCAATCGCCTGCTTGACCTTTTCTTCTTGAGCAAGGTTATGTGCTTTTTGCACACGAATAGCAGTATATTGAGACAGCTCTTGCGCTTGCGTTGTGAAGGGCAATAACAATAAGCCCACTAATATCCATATCTGTTTCATCATTTTGCCAACTTAAACTCTAGTTTCACTGTCTGACCGACTTGAGCTATCGCTTTTCCATCGACAACTTTTGGTTGGTACTTCCAGTTTTTAAGTGCTCTCATCGCTTCACGTTCAAACATACGACGCGGATTTGCATCAGTAACTTTAATATCAACAGGACGCCCCGTTTCATCAATCGTAAACGACATGATAACGAAGCCTTCAGCGCCACGTTTAAGTGCTTTCGCTGGATAACGTGGTTCAACTCGATACAGTGGCATCGCCTGTTGGTTTGATCCAAAGTCAGAAAATGTTGGTGCATTAATCGCTAAACCATCAATTGATGTATTCAAATCCAATGAAGGCAATGAAGACATCGAGTTCAGAGGCGTTACTTCAGCTTGTGACTGAGACGTCTGCGCTTCCGGTGGCGGCTCTGGCATTTCTGGTTTTTCAGGGACAGCACGTTGTCTTCTTTGAACTTCTTGTTCCTGTTCCACCATCACCATGTTGAAACTTAACGTCTCACTCTCATCTGGTGAACGTTGGTGACCATTGTCGACCATCCAAGCCATAAAAGAAAACAGTGCTAAGCCCAATGCACCCGCTAGCGGTAAAGCAAGAAATAAGCGAATCATTTATAAAGATCCTCCAAGATCATCGCTTATCAGCAGCAAGCGCAATGTTTTTAACACCCGCACCTTTAGCTGCATCCATCACTTTTACAACAGTACCATTGTATGCGTGTTCATCAGCTTGAATAACCAAAGAAGCATCAGGTTGTTCTAGTAATAAATGCTCTAGCGTCGCTTGAACGCGTTCAACATCAACGACACGTTTATCAATAAATATGTCGTTAGCAGAAGTAATCGCAACAAAGATGCCCGCATCCTTTTGGCTTACTACGTTAGAAGCTTGCGGGCGGTTAACTTCAACCCCCGATTCACGAACAAATGAACTGGTCACAATAAAGAAAATAAGCATGATAAATACGATATCAAGCATCGAAGTTAGGTCTATTTGAGCCTCTTCGTTTTTAGAATGACGTCGACCGAGTCTCATCGTTGACTCCTTAAAGATTTTTCTAATTTCAATTCTAAGCGGTTGCACACTTTGGCTAATCTAGCGTGTACGAACATACCCGCTAAGGCTGCAACCATGCCCGCCATGGTTGGCAGTGTTGCCAACGAAATGCCTGAAGCCATCAACTTAGGATCACTGCTGCCTTGTGTCGCCATGACATCAAAGACAGAAATCATACCGGTAACGGTACCTAACAAGCCCAACATCGGACAGATAGCCACTAATAGCTTAATAAAATTCAAGTTTTGGTTAAGCAAGATACTCGCCTGACCTAACCAACCTTCACGAATGGCCTTGGCATGCCAAGAAGAGTGGTCTTCTCTTTCATGCCACTTTGCTATCCAAGCTTGGCGTTGCTTAGGAAAATAGAACGCGAGATATAACACGCGCTCTACCACAAGCACCCAATACACTAGGACAACTGCCGCTAGCCACCACAAGACGAAACCGCCCTGCTCCATAAAGCTTGATAAAGACAGCAGCCAGTCACTCGTTAACCAACTCGCTGGTAATAGAGAACCCGACAAAATATCCATTACGCAGCAGTCCCAACTGGTGACACAACAGCGCTCGATTCAGTTGTCTTTTCAGCTTGCTCAGCAACAAGGCCAATACCTTGCTTCTCAAGAATATTGCGAATGTTTTCTGCTTGAGTGCTAAGAATGTTGTGTGCCAGTAGAAGAGGCATTGCAGCAACAAGACCAAGTACGGTTGTTACCAGCGCCATCGAAATACCACCCGCCATTACTTTCGGATCGCCATTACCAAACTGTGTGATCACTTGGAACGTTTCGATCATACCCGTTACTGTACCTAGAAGACCTAACATTGGTGCTAGCGCTGCCAATAGCTTAAGCATTGATAGACCTTTCTCTAAGTGAGTTTGCTCATCAACAACCGCTTCTAACAAACGTAGCTCTAACGCTTCAACCGTTTGGTTTTGCTCTCTGTTGTACACGGCAAGAACACGACCTAGAGGGTTATCACCCGCTTGCTCAGGGTTCTTAAGCTGCGCACGAATTTTCTGACGAGCAATCGATAGAGACACTCCACGCACTAAGGCGATAATTAAGCCAATAGCCAGTAGACCAAGAATCACTTTACCAACTACACCACCCGCTTGAAGGCGATCAGTTAGGCTAGGTGTTAGCGCCAACTGCTCCAACATGAATCCACGTGAAGGATCGACAACAACATTTGCTACTTCACCATTTGCCAGTGAAGAAAGCGATGCTAGCGTTGGACCATTTTCTGGCTGTTTAAGGTATGCGATTGCGTCTTCACGCTGAGTATTCCAGCTAACGTAACCTTGATCTGTCACTAGGCCAATCGAGCCTAGGCGATAAGCATCAACATTTTGTGTATTGCCTTCACCATTAATGAAAGCAATTTGAGATTTGCTAAGCTCAGAGCTCGCTTGAATCTGCTCTACCATACTCATCCACAAGCCAGAAAGCTGTGGCATTGATGGTAGTGATTTCGCATCGATAATTTGTTCAACGGTCGCTGTATGCTCAGCGCGATCAACGCTGTTTACTGTAGAGCTAAGTTCTGCGCCCAGTTCTTTCGCGTTTTGACGAACCACACCAAATAGCTCACCAAGGCTACCTGTTTCTAAGCGCAGCTTTTCTTCTAAACGAGCCAGCTTATTCTCGTTATCGCTAAACGTTTTAGTAAGAACGTCTGTTGCGTTTTGAACCGATGTACGTTTCGCTTCAAGTTGCGCTTTGATTGCTTTCAGTTCTTGTTCAGTCTTTTTAAAGTCAGCTTCACGAACCACATTATGAGAAGCTTGAGTGCGATTTTCTGACTTCGCTTTGTTCACTAACTGAGCCGTAGAATCAGAAGCAGAGAAAGCAGAAAATGAAATAGACGTAATGCAAAGCAATACTGCTAATGGCTTTAAGTTCATTACTTAACCTCCGCAACAGTTAAAGAAACAGGTAAAGTAATTAGGCTTGGCGCCGCTTGTTGGCTTGCAATGTCGTAAGCTTTATCTAGCTCAGATTTCATTGAAGAATCTAGCTCCTGCCACTGATTTTGTGTTTGATTCCAAGACCAGTATTGGCTGCCATTTAGGTTACGTGCCACCAAAGAGATACGACCTAGGTGCAACACGTCAGCTTCAATTGTTCTGTCGTTGCTCAATGCAACACGACCTTGGTAAACACCCAACTTAATGCCGTAGTCCATCTCGATTTGGTATGCCTCTAGGATACGACGGTATTTCTCAGCATCACTTACGTCTGCACGAGTCATCATTGATTGAAGCTTTTCAACTCTCTCTAGACGCTGCTCTTTCTTAATCGGTACGTCTTTTTCTACCACCTGTTGCAAGCCATCGATCATTTGATACATCAAAGGCACGACACCTTGGCGTGTGTATTTGATTTCTTCGATCTGCTCTTCAATGCTTTGAGCTTCTGCCGCTTGTTTGAATGCAAGCTTCATTTCTTGCATGTTTTTCTTAAGGTCAACGTTAGCAAATGCGTTGCCAGACATTACTGCTGCAGCGATTAGGCCAGATAAAAGGATTGAGCGAGTTTTCATTGTTTCTCCAAGTGAAACTGTGACTTTGAAGATAGCGCCGTCATTATTGCAGCGCTTCGACTTTATTATTTCCGGCTAGTGTATACAAAAATCCGTCAGGCACAAAAATTGATTGTGTCGAAATGCAAACCTGCCGACATTCTCTTAAACAAGTGCTGAGTATTCTGGGATCTCGTTGCGACCACGTAGCGCCAAAAATGACAAGAATTGCTGCGGTGAATGGGTGATCACCTTACTCGAATCTACGCCCACCTCACCAAGTAATGAAGCAACAAGATTTAAACCGCCTACATCTTGGCAGAAATGTGCATCACTCCCTGTGGTAATAAATGCCCCTTTTTCTCTCGCAATTCTTGCTATTTCGTAGCAACGATCAACACTGCCCACGCGGCTATTGCCTTTCAATGTCGTGTTATTGATCTCGATAGCGACATTGTGCTCTACCGCACATTGGATGACGGCTTCAAAATCGAAATCAAAATTAGGATTACCCAAATGACCCAGTGCATCGACTCGACCACCTTTGATGACATTTAAGAGAGCCTCAGTATGAGCTGCAGAATCTGACGGACGGAATACAGGCTCATGAAAGCTCGCAATTACCCAATCTAAGTTCTTATCAACACTTGGGTGTATATCGATTTCCCCCTGAGTGTTCATAATGTTTGATTCAACGCCGCGAATAATCGCAACGCCTTCGATAAAGCGAGGAAGTACACGCTGATTGCTAAAGAACCAGTAGTGTGGCGCGCCCGGCATCGACTCCGAGTGGTCTGTGGTACAGAACATAGCAAGGCCATTTTTTTTTGCCGACTTGGCGTTTTCAATCAATGTGCTGTAGGCATGGCCACTGGCGTATGTATGGGTGTGAGTGTCTACCTTTAATTCCATAAATCAATGCCCTCTCTTGATATCTAAACTTTCCAAAAATAAACCTAAAGCCTCTGCTTGGAATTGAGTACCTTATGTTATCAATAGAACCAGTTTATCAGCACAAAGTGACAATTAGCACCTTAACCTAACGCTTTCTTGTAACTAATTGCCCAGTTGCTATAGGGCAGACTGTCACCTCTACCTTCACCCAACATTCTATCGGTCGGCTTCATAATCATGGCTACGTGCAAGCCTGGTAATTGAGCCAATTTTTTGCAACCTACCCAAGTTCGTCAATACTTAAACCAGTTCACACGCTGGAGTGTTAGATGAGACGAAGACGTTATCCGCTGAGTATCCACATCACTAGCCTTTTCCTAATTTTGACAACATTTGTCGGTGCAGTTTTGATATCTATAAGCTATCGGCACTCTCAAGAGTTGCTATTAGGAACCGTTCGCGAGGTAAGTAATGAGCACCGTGATAAACTGGAATCGGTGTTCAAGCAAGCAATAGCGCCTGTCATCACCACTTTGAACGTGATGGCGGTCAGTCCGTTTGTTAATCAACAAAGCTCCTCTACCGAGAAGGAGTCTTGGCTAGCATCAGTCGATATCATCTTCAAACAGAATGCTAATTTAGTCGCGCTCTTCTATGGCTCGGAGGATGGCGACTTTAGAATATTCCGCCCCTTGAGCACCAATAAACAAAGGGCCGAAAATAATGCCCCTGCCAAAGCGACCATGATGGTCAGTAGCACTAATTTGGATGGTGAGAACTTTATTACCTACCTCGATGGTGCGCATCAGGTCATCAGCACGGTGCAAAGCGAGAGTAAATTCAACCCAACGACTCGTACTTGGTATCGCAATGCAAAACCAGATGGATCAATACACCTATCCGAGCCCTATCTTTTTTATTTCCTGAAAACCAATGGCATTACGCTTTCTAGGCGTTCAGCTGATGGTAAACATGTGGTGGGTGCTGACTTCACGCTGAGTTCACTCTCTTCTCAGATCAGTGAGCTGGCTTATTCTCCCCAAACTAGACTGGCTCTATTTGACCAACACTTTAACCTTCTGGGTCAGCATCAACTGGATTTAACGACCTCTAACCTCACCTTCCAAGCTAACCATGACAATACTAATAATGTAACTGGTGCAGGCAAACTCTCTGGTAGTGAGCAGGAGCAGAACTTTTTCAACATCCCCAAACGAGAGCAAATGGAAGCGTTAAAATCTTCAGTATTGGGGCCGCTAATCTCAGATGAGGAAAAGTTTAATCTCAATCTCAAAAACGTCGAGTACAACCTGAACACATGGGCACTGACCTTAACTCCGGTTGAGCTCACCCAAAACGTGACCCTCTATTTGGCAGAAGCGACACCACACAATGAGCTACTTTCCGATCTTATTTCTATGCGTGACAAACAAGTCGCGGTCGCGATTGGGATGTTGTTTATCTGCTTTGGTATCGTGTGGTTGGTTGCTAATCGTCTATCCCAACCACTCAATACCTTGATGCAGCTTACCGATAACATTGCACGATTCGATTTCCGTCGTACCCATTATCCGAAGAGCATGATTAAAGAGGTCGCTAACCTCGCCCACTCCATTGAATTAATGGAACACACGCTTCATGACCTCATCAACTTACTTCGGGACACGGCGGGGAATCAGGAGTTCTCCATACTTGCCAAGAACATCGCTCACCAAAGCTATTTGATAACCAAAGCCGAAACCATTGTGCTGTTTACTCAATCAGAAGAGAAAGATGTGTTTGATACCGCCGCCAACCTAGCGATCATTCCCTTTAAAGCAGACATCAATGACTTCATCAAACATACACCTTGGTTACTGTGCAAACTCAAGTCAGGAGAGACCATCCACCTGAATCGAGAAGACAATGTACTCAACTATTATCAAGACTCAATCTTCAATTCAGATCTGTACCTGTTTCCGTTGTTGAACCGTGAAAAACTGTTGGTTGGTATTGTGGCGATTGGCTATGAAAGACCGATTACCAAAGCTCAAGCAGATAAACACGCCTTTTTAAGAGAGTTATTGAGCTTCGCGGAAATAGCCAAAGACAACATCGACCAAATGCAGCAACAGAAAGACATGCTCAACGCCTTTATTGAACTGATCGCCTCTGCGATTGATACCAAATCCCCATACACTGGAGGTCACTGCCAACGAGTACCCGAGCTGACCAAATGGTTAACCCAAGCGACTATCGATGACGACCGTTATTACCCTCAGTTCTCTCTGGACAACAAACAGTGGGAAGAGTTGATGTTAGCCGCGTGGCTACATGACTGTGGGAAAGTCACCACCCCAGAGTATGTGGTAGACAAAGCAACCAAACTTGAGACCATTTACGACCGAATCCACGAAGTTCGTATGCGATTTGAACTACTCAAACAACAAGCCGAAACTGACTACTGGAAAGAGATGGCGAATGGTGGACTTCAAGAAGAGCAGCTACAGACCCTAGGACAAACCCTTTCCGACCTCGATGAAGAGTTTGCCTTTGTTGCTCAGTGCAACCTTGGCGGAGAATCAATGACACAAGAACAGCTAGAACGATTGGACCAAATAGCCAAGCGTCAATGGAAACGAACGTTAGATGATCAACTTGGAATATCTTGGGCTGAAAAAGAGAGGTACAACTCGTGGCAGAAATCGTCGCAATCTGCCGGCGCTAAACCAGATCACAGTGAACAGACATTACCAGTGATGGAACCACTCCTTGCGGACAAGCCAGAGCACAAGATCCCATGGGATAATGGCTTTAACCCAGCAGAATTGTGGCAAGAAGAGTTCGTCCTTAAGCCTGGAGAGGTCAAATACAACCAAGGCGAGCTGCACAATTTGAAAGTCAATCGTGGCACTCTCAACGAAGAAGAATGCTTCATGATCAATGACCATATCATTCAGACCTTCACCATGTTAAACAAGCTCCCATACCCACCTTACCTGCAAAATATTCCCGAAATTGCCAGTGGGCATCATGAACGCATTGATGGTAAGGGCTACCCTCGTGGGTTGAGTGAAGATCAATTACCTTTGCCGTCCCGAGCCATGGCGATTGCTGACGTGTTTGAAGCCCTGACTTCCAGCGACCGTCCGTATAAAAAAGGAAAACTGCTCAGTGAATCGCTCAATATCATGACCAACATGGCGACGAGCGGTCATATTGATCCCAAACTCTATTTACTGTTTTTAGAAAATAAAATCTATGACAAATACGCAGAGCGATTCCTTGAGTTAAGCCAACGATGCGATATCGATGAAACGAAACACATCGAAAAAGTAAAAGAGTATATTCGCTCACTTTTTTAAACCGTTACTGACAAGGTTTAGCGCTTAACTATTGGCTGTAAACCCAACACCGAGCTCTCTTTGGAGTTGCTCGTTGGCTTGGATGCTTGCCCGCCTTTACTACGCTTTTTAGCTAACAAGGTATTAGTGATGCTCGCAGCTACAATCAGGTTAATACCAACCAACTGCTGAGTAGAAAATACATCATCAAAGAACACACCTTGCCACAATGCGCTAAACAACATGTTGGTGAAAATTAGTGGCGCCAGTTGAGAGCCACTCTCTACAAGCTTATAAGCCTTTGATCGGAAGATCTGTGTATTAACAGTACATAGCGCTAATCCAAATGCCCCGATTCCAATCCAGCCGATTTGGTCAACCGCCTTTAAAGTATTAAGAATGCCTGAGTCAGCCTGCACTCCAGAAACGCCTTGTACTGAGGTGAACACCAACATCGGGATAACCAGTATTGCCGCAACTAAAAATGTCCAAGCATTGAGCTCTGCAGGCGTGAGAGTAGTTTTAGAAGCGCGATATAAACTCACTTGCGACGCTGAGTTGAATAGTCCGGCCAACAAACCAAGCAGCAATTCAGCTCTCAAGAAGTCTGAGCTAAATTTAAACTGTGACCAATCCCCTGCCATCATCACAACACCAACAAAGGTTATCGCTAAACAGAATACAGTTGTTTTATGAACCTTGGTTCCAAACATTAACTTTTCTAACAACGGTATAAACAAAGGGCCAGTACTGAATAGCACCACACCTTCTACCAACGTTAAGGTTTGTAACGACGTAAGAAAACACCACTGACATGCCACCATAAATATCGCCCGCATCACCAATGGCTTCCACATACCTCCAGTCGGCCTACTAATTTTAGAAAAGATAAGAAACAAGAATAAGAGCAGGCTAGGCAACAAAAAACGAACAAAGCTCAGTAACGAAATAGGCATCGCTTCCGATAGATACTTCGCCACTAAACCGCTTAAAGACAAACTGAATGTCGACAACAACATGAAAGTCGTCGCCTTGGTAATATCAGACATAATTATCACCTCCTATGCTGTCTATTTTAGAAGCGTGACGTCATTAAAAATAGCGAGTAATATTAACCATAACTGTAAGGAAAACTTACCAATGAAAAAGCTCGTTCCGCTTAAATCCGTTTACGCTTTCATTGCTGTCGCAGAGACAGGCAGCATGACCGATGCCGCTCGTGTATTGTATGTCAGCCACTCTGCGGTAAGCCAAGCCATCAAGTCCTTAGAACAGCAGGTCAATAAGCCTCTATTTCAGCGAGTAGGTCGTCGTGTTGTTCTAAATGCCGCAGGTAAACGCTACTATCGCAAAGTTGCTCCCGCACTGGAGCAAGTGATAGAAGCCACTGAAGAGCTAGCAAGGACGCCTAATGACCATCGCATCACACTCAACATGGTAAATTCGCTCGCCATGCACTGGTGGATCCCTCGAGTCCCTGACTTTCAATCGTTTGCTCCCTCACTTGATATTCGAATTTCAACACTAACAGGCCCTTTCGATATTGAACAAGAAGGGGTTGATATTGCTCTTGTACATGGCAAGTCCAATGAGTGGGAGCGGTATTACAGCGAAAAACTGGGCGATGATGATCTGGTGTTGGTGTGTAGCCCTGCGCTCCTCAAAAGTAATGAGAATTTAAGCGTCAAAAAGCTTGTTGAGCAAAACTCCACGATTGGTGTCTTTAACCCAAGGCGAAAACACGACTGGCAAGTGTGGTGTGATCATTACCAAATCCCGATGCCAAATTTTCACAGCAACCTAACGTTTGATGTGTCGATTCAAGCGGTACAAGCCGCGATTCGTTCACTAGGTGTATTAGTCACCCATCGCTTGTTTGTAAAAGATGACATTAGCCACGGCATGCTGGTTGAGCTTGGTGCCCCCGTTGCTAACCCACATCAAGATTTCTATTTTGTTTGCCCAAAAAACAAGTTAAAACAAGAAAGTGTGCTACAACTGAGAACATGGTTAAGACATGAATTTGCCAATTCAGACATGACACTTAGCGATACAACACAAGATTAGAATAACGACAACGTCCACTAGAACCGTTACTTACAAGAGGCCATTATGATCATTACCACCACACAATCTGTCGAAGGCAAACGCATTGTCGACTACAAAGGAGTTATTGCCGGAGAAGCTATCTTAGGGGTGAACGTATTCAAGGATATGTTTTCTGGCATTCGTGATTTTGTTGGTGGGCGCTCTGGCACCTACGAAAAGGAACTCGAAAAAGCCCGTAACTATGCATTCAAAGAGCTGGAACAGAAAGCCATTGAAGCTGGTGCAAATGCAGTGGTCGGTGTCGATATTGATTACGAAGTACTTGGAACAGGTAACGGCATGCTAATGGTATCAGCCAGCGGCACAGCGGTAGTAGTTGCTTAATTACTCGCTAAGTCGTGATTACCTATAAAAACGCCCCTTAGCTAAATCACTAGCTAAAGGGCGTTTTTGTATGCGTTGCTAGGTTAGGTTTGAATATCTCTAACTCGCACGACCTGCTGGCTCAGAGATCATGGCATCAAAAGAAGCGATTCGAGCCAAAAACTCTTTTCTATCTTTAGGCATAATCGAACTTGCCATCGGTAAATTCGCCTTCATCGCATCCACGGCTCGACCACGAACCAACACCTCAAAATGCAAGTGAGGACCAGTGATACGCCCCGTTGCACCCGATAGCGCAATTTTCTGACCTCGTTTAATTTGCTGCCCTTTCTTAACTAAAAAGCGGCTCAAATGAAGATAACGAGTGGTGTATACGCTGTTGTGTTCAATCACCAAGTATTTCCCGGCATAAGGATGGTCGCGCAGCGCTACAACCCGGCCGTCACCCGTTGAATATACCGGAGCGCCCACTGGCGTCGCAAAGTCAGTACCATTGTGCGGCGAGATTCGGCCTGTCACAGGGTGTCTTCGTTTCGGGTTGAACGATGAGGTAATTCTTCGGAACTTTCTGTCAACAGGGTATCTATCGAAGGCTTGTTCTAGGCTATTGCCTTCTCTATCGTAGAAAAGACCATCAGGCGCCAAAAACGCTGCTACTTCTCGGTTTCTTAATTGAATGGAGATGCCTTGAACTTCTGTTTTTCCCGTTAAGTGATTGTCTGTGTACTGCTCTTTGACCAGTACATTAAAGCTGTCACCGGCTCTAAGCTCACGAGCGAAGTTAACTTTATCTTTCAGCGTACGAGTAATATTGGCAATCTGAGCTGTTGTAAGCCCAACTTTGTATGCCGATGTTGAAAAGCTACCATGAACACTGCCCGCGTAGAGTTTTTCTTTCCATTCGCCTGGTATCTCGTGGAATTTATAGGTGAAGCTCCCATCATCATTTCGAGTAAAGGCAGCTTGCTCAACCAGACTTTCGTGGAACACCAACTCAACAAGCTGTTTGGAGTCACTATCTAAAAGCAACTCTAAGTGGTCACCGGGTTTTATGGTATCGAGTTTCAAGGATTCAAGATCCGCTTCCATTACTTTATGAACTGTTTCATAAGGCAGATTCCACGATTCGAATATGTTACTCAGTGTATCCCCTACTTTTACAAAGTAGTGAATTTTGATCAATGAGCTCGAATTAGCTTGTGGGTGCACCTGTTCCTCACCGTCCATGTGTATTTCTTGATAAGGCGTTACTTTTATTGAAATTTCTTTTTCCGGCTCCGGATGGAAAGAGAGCAATGCGGCAAGTGAAAATGCACTGATAGCGACAAAAATCAGGCTAATGCGGAGGTACTTCATAAATTACTTAGCAGTTATAACAAGGAACTTGAAAGTGTTATAACATAACAATCAATTCAAAAAAACAAACGAAAGTTAAGAAACCGTTCTTTATAAAGCATAAAAGTATGGTGGGCTTAAGAAACCCACCATACCATCAAACATTTATTCTTCACGAAGCGCCTCAAAACGCTCTAAGCCTCGAAGCATCTCGAAGTCTGGCTCTTCAGCCAACAACTCTCGCATTGAGCCACTGGCTTCGACGGAACGTTCTAAATCATCAATCGCTTGCCCTTCTGCTCCCAACCTAGCGTAAGCACACGCCCGCTGATATAAAGCATGAGCATTCTGGTCATCCACCTCTAACACACGATTACATAAGCTCATCGCCCAATGGTATTCCTGAATCTCCATCGCTGCGTCCGCTTTGTATGTCAATGCTTCTAAGTCCCCAGGACGAACCTTCAAAATCTCATCGTAGATTTCAATTTTCTGTTCCGCGGTTTGAGCATTTTGCGCCCTCAACCATAGATTGTGGATCTCATTGATGATTTCGATTTCTCGGTTGTTCTCTGAAATGATTCTTGTTTTACGCTTCAAGTCTCTCTCAAGCACGTTGAACTTTTTCTCATATTCTTGAGCGATAGTATTGAGTCGTTGATCTGCCATCTCTTTGGTAGTGTGTTTTAGCTCTTTGAGCGATTGCCAACCCACTAAGGCGATTAAAGACGCTACGCCTGCAATGATGTAGAAGAAATAGGTAACGGTGACATTGGCATAATTGAGTGACTTATCCGCCACAGCGAGCTCGCGATCCGTCATCTGAATGGTGAGACGCCTTTCAAGATCCTGCTGCTCGATTCTCAGTTGCTTCAACTCATCCAAGATATAGCGTTCCATCAATGGTCTATCCAAATACTCTTTCTCAGAGTACTTAACTTCTTCGCTTGCAAAACTCATTGTGCTGAACACTGAGATAACTGCAATCAATAAGATTCGAAGCATTATACATTCCTTATATATTTATCTTTAACCTAACTGTATCTCGTAATAGGCATACAAGCTAGGAAGTGGGCAAGTTTGCCTTATCCATATTGGAATTAACACTCTAAAACATCATTGATAATTATAAAACACCTGAAGCAACATCATTAATTTCTAAATTATAAAAATACCAAGTAATACTGTTC
>NZ_MCYD01000791.1:0-4539 GCF_002876325.1 Vibrio sp. 10N.261.52.A1 | reverse complement strand
CTTGCTGACTAAGTGCTCTTAAAGAGTTTAGTCACCAGCAAACATGTAACCTTCGCCGTGAACCGTCACAAAAATTTGTGGGTTCTTCGGATCGAACTCCATTTTTGCGCGCATACGACGAATAAGTACATCAATAGTACGGTCATTCGGAGCATCAACACGGTGGCTGATCATATTAAGAATACGTTCGCGGCTTAATACCTGATTAGGGTAAGAAGACAGTGCAACCAATAATTCATATTCAGCTTTCGTCAATTTTACCGGCTCGCCGTTTTTGCTTAACGCACGACGAGGGATATCAAATGTCCACTCACCAAAACGAACCACTGACTCATCTTGTGACTCTTCAGCCTCACCTGCTGTCGTTTTACGAGCAGCAGAAATGCGCCAAAGTAGATTTTTAACTCGAACTAATAACTCGCGAAGTTCGAAGGGTTTAGTAACGTAATCGTCAGCGCCCATTTCAAGGCCAACAATTTTGTCGATGCTATCCGTGCGTCCAGTAACTAAAATAATTCCAATGTCAGATTGACTGCGTAATTCGCGAGTTAGCATCAATCCATCTTCGCCTGGTAAGTTGATGTCCAGCATAATGAGGTCAACGTTGTTTTCTTCTAACACGCTTCTCATTTGAGCACCGCTCTCGGCCTCGCTAACTGTGTAACCTTCGTTCTGGAAATAACCAACCAGTTTACTACGGGTCACCACATCATCTTCTACGACTAATACGTGATAGCTCATCTACACCACTTTTCTTATTTAATAGTTTCGGTGACTATTCTATTCATAACTAGTAACAATTCTAGTGGTACTGAAGATAAATGCCAGAAACATGGATTTTTTTTGATACAAGACAATCTTAAACCTTGCTATTTGTCGTCTGGCACAATTCAATATAGGCATTACTACTAACGAGTAACTTTGCATTTCGCAAATAACCTCGTCATCAGCCTTGGTGTGCGAAAAGACACCACAAGACTAAATCAGGATCTATGTAATGAAAGATACGAAAGCGTTCAATGAGCAAAGAGCAGAAATTTACTGGTGGCTATCAAGCTTATTCGCCAAAGAGCTCACTCAAGACGAACTTGACCACTACCACTCTGTTGAAATTCGTTCTTTCTTAACTGGTTTAGGCGAAAATGAAACTCTAAAGCCTGCTATTGATAAGTTAGTTGATGCACTGAACCGCCTACAAACTCGCGAAGATGCACAACTAGAACTGTCTGCTGACTTTTGCGACCTTTTCCTAAAGACAGATAAGCATGGCGCCCTTCCTTATGCTTCAATGTACATCGGTGAAACTGGCCTATTAAACGATAAACCAGCGAAAGAGATGGAAGAGATCATGGCTAAGCACAACCTAGTGGTTAACCAAGATCTAAAAGAACCAGCAGACCACATAGCTATCGAACTCGACTTCTTAGGTAACCTAATCATTCGTTCTAATGAAACAGAATCAGAAGAAGAACTAGAAAAATCGTTCGAAGTTCAGCAACAATTTATCGAGCAACAGCTATTAACTTGGATCCCGAAATTCAACGTTAAGTGTCACGATGTTGATGAATTCGGTTTCTACGCTGCTGTCTCTTCTCTGTTAGTGGCTTTCTGTCAATTAGATGCTCAATATTTAGCTGGTGAATAAGCTTAACTGATGACTAGGTAAATAAATTCCGTAGAATGTGACAATTCACCCGGATTTCTGGGTGAATTGTATTGCGAGTATTTTCTAGTCAGTCTAGAATTGTGACCGCAAACGATAAAATATGAAACATTCACGAAATGCTATGCTTATTAAGTTCAGAGCATTTCGGTGTTAAAACAAGCCGCTCACTAGCGGTTTTTTGTTTTTTAACACTTTGGTACCCAAAGAGCCCTACAAATTTAAGCTCTTAGTTAGGTAGCTTAACGGCTACTTCACTCCGTACTTTGGGGAAAGTAGCTTCTAATAGGATAAAACCATGGCCACTATAAAAGATGTCGCTCGCTTAGCAGGCGTATCAACCACAACCGTTTCTCACGTAATCAACAAAACACGTTTTGTTGCAGAAGCGACTCAAGAAAAAGTAAATAAAGCGGTAGACGAATTAAACTATGCACCAAGTGCTGTTGCTCGTAGTTTGAAGTGTAATTCAACACGAACTATCGGCATGCTAGTGACTCAATCAACAAACCTATTCTTCTCTGAAGTTATTGATGGTGTTGAGAGCTACTGCTACCGTCAAGGTTACACTTTGATCCTGTGTAACACTGGTGGTATCTATGAGAAGCAACGTGACTACATTCGAATGCTTGCAGAGAAACGTGTAGATGGCATCTTAGTTATGTGTTCAGACCTAACAGAAGAACTGAGAGAGATGTTAGATCGTCATGCTGACATCCCTAAAGTAGTCATGGACTGGGGCCCAGAGAGTTCTCAAGCAGATAAAATCATTGATAACTCTGAAGAAGGCGGCTACCTAGCGACCAAATACCTAATCGACCGCGGTCACTCAAAGATTGCTTGCTTAAGTGGCCACTTAGACAAAGCAGCCTGTGTTGAACGTATTGCTGGTTACAAGCGCGCTCTAGAAGAAGCAAACATCACTGCAAGTGACGATATGATCATCGAAGGTAACTTCGAGTGTGATACGGCAGTACTTGCGGCAGACAAGATTGTTGAGATGGAAGAACGCCCTACGGCAGTATTCTGCTTTAACGATACCATGGCACTCGGCTTAATGAGTCGCTTACAGCAAAAAGGCATCCGTATCCCAGAAGATATCTCTATCATTGGCTACGATAACATCGAACTGGCTGAGTACTTCTCTCCACCATTAACCACCGTTCACCAACCGAAACGTCGTGTCGGTAAGAACGCATTCGAAATTCTGCTTGAGCGCATAAAAGACAAAGATCATGAAAAACGCGTCTTCGAAATGCACCCAGAAATTGTTGAACGTAGTACAGTTAAAACGTTAAATTAACTGATAAATTGAGTTTATTTTCATCAAGCGCACCTTTGGGTGCGTTTTTTTTATCAGCAACCAAAATAAACCTAGTTTCATATAATAAAGATCATTAATTGAAGCAATATCACACTTTGAAATATCAAGTGTGAGCCTCATTCAACAAAAACTTTATTCTATTCAATCAGTCACGCACAGGGCAAATCACTTGAAAAGGTGAGACGCAAAGCTTCCGGCCTAAACCACTCGTTGGTATGGTAGCGGGGTTACCGATGGCAAAATGCAGTAACTACTAATAATTTAGTAATTTACGGCTTATTGACAATGTAATTGCAACATTTTGCTAATCTCTCGGACCTGCTTATTTGGTGGCGTAGTTCAAATACACCGAGATAAATAACATGGATAAACCGATACTAAAGGACTCAATGAAGTTATTTGAGCCCCTAGGAAAAATAAAGTCACGCTCAATGTTTGGTGGATTCGGTCTTTTTGCTGATGACACTATGTTTGCTCTGGTTGTTAATGACCAGTTGCACATACGAGCAGACAAAGGCACAACAAAACAGTTCGAGCAACAAGGGTTTCAACCGTACGTCTACAAAAAACGTGGTTTCCCTGTCGTAACTAAATACTTCGCTTTACCAGAAGGCCTGTGGCAAGACCAAGAGAAAATCTTACAACTTGCAACTACGTCTCTGGGTTTTGCAAAAGAAGAGAAAGCTGAACAGTCCGCTGCTAAGCCTACTCGACTCAAAGACCTCCCTAATCTTCGACTTGCCACTGAGCGCATGTTGAAGAAAGCCGGGATTGATTCCGTAGAACGTTTATATGAATCTGGCTCTGTAAACGCATTTAATGCCATCAAGGAATCTCATACGTCCTCTGTCAGTATTGAACTGCTTTGGGCATTAGAAGGAGCGATCAATGGCACGCATTGGTCGGTTATTCCACAGCAACGTCGCGAAGAGCTTATCAGTCGCGTCAATTAACATTGTCAGTACACCCTTTTTATACAACTAAGCCGCATTTCTGCGGCTTTTTTTTCGATTCGTAATGTTAGATAGCGTGCTGTTTTAGTACCCTATCAACATTCTAGAAAGATGGTCGATAATTATACTTAAAGTCGACTTTGACCAACGGAACGAAGTTAATCTCTCCAGATGAGTTCATGATTTCTTTGACTTTGATGCTCCCGTTTCTGATTTCAAACGAACGCACGTCCACCTTTTCCGAAGCTTGAGGTAGGATTTTGCTGAGTTCATAGGAACCCTTGCCGTTTATCTCCATCCAGATTTGTTTACCAGATTCGTAAGCCTGTGATTGGCTCGCAACTACATCCCCTTTAAAGATTTTAGATTCTACAGCGGCTCTATGATAGACACCCGAACCCATAGCTTGGAAAGAGAAAAGGCTTGTTGTAGCGATAACCGTCATCATTGATAATAATTTCATAGCTAGCTCCTTAGTTGTCTGCCTGAATAATTATCTAAAACAATCTTCATGCCTCGATTGTTACGTATATAGAACGAACCAAGACCAAAACTCTTTCAAATTTTTATCACTTTTTACGTGGTACAAATTATTACTC
>NZ_MCYD01000790.1:0-3580 GCF_002876325.1 Vibrio sp. 10N.261.52.A1 | reverse complement strand
AAATGCTCCTTCTTTTGTTTTATGACGAACCGTTTTGTCTAATAGTTAATCGCTCGATCTTTCGGACGCAATTTTAACAATCAAAACACTGTACCTATCTCGACTTTTGTTTATCATTGAAGTCAGTATTCCTAGTTTCAAGGACCGAATTTACCCATGAACACCACAAACATTCTTCTTCTATGCGGCGGTGGATCTTCAGAGCACGAAGTGTCTTTAGTTTCAGCCAATTACCTTTTTGATCAACTTAAGAGCGTTGAAGACTTTAACGTTGTAAGAGTTGAGATTAAGAGCGAAGGCTGGTGTCTAGATTCGGGCGAATTAGTATATCTTGATATCAATAATCAAACGCTACGTGGTGATGATCTAGAATCAAAAGTTGATTTCATCGTTCCATGTATTCATGGTTTCCCTGGTGAAACCGGTGATATCCAATCACTGTTCGAAATGGCGAAAATCCCGTACTTAGGCTGTGGTTCTGAAGCTAGCAATAACAGCTTCAACAAAATTACGTCAAAGCTTTGGTATGACGCACTGAGCATTCCAAACACGCCATATCTATTCCTATCTGACAATACAGACGAAGCACATTCACAAGCCACTCAAGCTTTTGAAAAGTGGGGTAAAGTATTCGTGAAAGCGGCTCGTCAAGGCTCATCAGTTGGTTGTTATCAAGTCAATCAAATTGAAGACTTGAGTGAAGCGATCAACAAAGCATTTACGTATTCAGATCAAGTACTTGTTGAAAAGTCAGTGGTACCGAGAGAATTAGAAGTTGCGGCTTATGAAATCGACGGAGAGCTGCACATCAGCAAGCCAGGCGAGGTGATTGCACCGAATGGCGCATTCTATTCTTACGAAGAGAAATACAGCGCAGATAGCCACTCGATCACAGAAGTTGAGGCAAGTAACCTTACTGAAGAACAACGTCAACTGATTGCGGACAGCGCTCGCAAAGTGTTTACACAAATGAAGCTTCGCCACTTGTCTCGCATCGACTTCTTCTTAACGCAAGATAACGAGATCTACCTAAACGAAGTTAATACCTTCCCAGGTATGACGCCAATCTCGATGTTCCCAAAAATGGTAGAACACGACGGACATAAGTTCGCTCAGTTCCTAGAAAACTGCGTAAGAACCAGCCTTTCTTAAGAGGATTTGCTGAGGTTTCGTATAACCAATTCACAATAAAAAGCTGCTTGGATTACTCCCAAGCCGCTTTTTTACTTCCGTCTTTTCAATCTATTGACTAATTGCAATGTCTTACTGCCATGGTGTTAGTGCCTTAAACTTCATTTTTTCACTTTCAGCCGTATTCGAATAACCTACATACTGGGCCGGCATTGCAGGGCTAAGCCAACGTCCAAAGTCCTGAATCTCTCTTATCTTTAGCCCTTGTTTAGAAAGCTCTTGCGCGGCGCCAACTCGTAGCGAATTCCCTGAAAAGTGATGATTTTCTGCCAAACCGAGTAAGTCACTAGCACGCCTTAGTATTCTATAGATTGACGAATCATCTAGTGGTTGAAGGCCAATGTTTTCATGCTTATCAATTGCCCGAAACAAAGTTAATCCATCTTCGAGTCCGGTAAAACTTAGCCAACGTTTAAGTGAAGAACTTGCAGCTGGTGAAAGCTTGTAAAGCGAGTCTTTGATCGCGATTTCATAAACACCATCGACACTCTCAACATCGCTCGATGATAATAACTTAAGTTCCGAGCGCTTTAAAACACACTCAAACATCACGTTATAAATCGCTATGTCACGGATCTCTTTTAGCGTTGCCTTTTCATGTGCAAGCAAGGTGTTTAATTGACTAAGGTGTGAAGATGTCATCGCGTTTGTTTGTTTAGCGTCACCAGCCATTTGAGCTTGTAAGTGGAGCAGGGTGAAGCGCACTTGCCTATGCTTAATAGGGTTAGGGAAGTTAAACACAGTATGTAACAAGCTAAGTGTTGCAGTGTAACGTTTTAATGACGCGAACTTTCTATTATTAGACTCAGTTTCTAAAAAACGACGAACTGCAGTAATTGACGCAGGGAGTGTATTGATGCGGAGCTTGGTGCAGAAAGCATGGTAGCGATTCCAGTCACTGTAGATACCCAACAGTGAATTACGAGAATATTGATAACCTGTTAACTCGTCGATAACATCAATCGAAGCTTCTCTGTTTAATTTTTCAACAAACGAATTGATTATCGCAGAGTCCGTTAAAATAGGGACATTTTTTCTCAAATTACCGTACCTCGACAGGTGTTTTTGCCATATTATGCTTGCTATCGTTATTAGTATACTTATGATTAATGCAGTGAAAACAAAAAGATGATCAATTGATATGGCTAATTCAATTTACCGTGGGATCCATCTGCAATCGACCGATTCCACAAACACAATTTGGCGTACTAAATTAAAAAACCACGTTATTCAAGGTAACTTAGCAGCCGTAAAAAAGAGTATCGATTGGTGGATTGATACTGCATCTATTATTGACCCAAAAGAGTTCACAGCATTAAGTAAGTCTAGAGGGACTGGTGGCCAAACTGAAAATTTCAATGGTTACCAAATCAAAAATGACACTGGTGAGCCAAACGCATGGTATTGCATGTTTAACGGCCGTCTTATCAAAGGCGGGAAAACGGCAATACAGCGTCATATCGAAGCTTACTTAATCGCTAAACAAAAAGCCGAGCAACAAAAGAAGTAAATTATGAGCCTAGTATATTCAACAGAAACAGGTCGTATTAAACCTGAAGAAGAGAAAGTCCAACGTCCAAAAGGCGATGGTATCGTTCGAATCCAAAAAGAAACCAAAGGCCGTAAAGGCAAAGGCGTTTCTGTAGTAACTGGCTTAGATCTAGATGACGCGCCATTAAAATTAATGGCAGCAGAATTAAAGAAAGTTTGTGGCTGTGGTGGCTCAGTAAAAGATGGCAACATCGAAATTCAAGGCGACGCGCGCGATAAGATCAAAGCGCATCTTGAAAAGAAAGGCTATAAAGTTAAATTTGCTGGCGGTTAATCTCTAACTAATATCAGAGGTAAAATCGAAGATTATTATCACTGGATATTAGGTATTTTATGGTAAATAACCAGTATGGTTAAATACACAGTATAATTTAAAGAATACCGACATCATATAAAGGCAGGGCATCACACAAAGAGTCCTGCCTTATAAATAGCAAAATCAATTTAACATAACGTACATAATACGCAGTGATGTACATTAAAATCTGGGAGACTTACAAGCCTTATCCCTGGCAGATTTTACATACGCGCTGCTTAGTTTCATTCGTTTAAGCACTTTTGAATTTGGATACACGTTAGCTCCATATAATTCACACCATTTTCATTCCGCCAGTAAAACAACCTTATGGGCTCTAAACCCAGCGCACCTGTTCAAGTCGCCTTTAACCCAATTTCTAATGTTAGAACCATTGCATTGCTTTGTTCACGAAAAAGAAATTCTCATCTGATGTTAACCACTGAATTTTTAAAACGTTCAATTCCTCCTAACTTACAACAATGGCTAAAGATTCCTGTGTGCAGACTTTGTAAGTTATCCTGCTGTTGTGCTTTCAGATTT
>NZ_MCYD01000789.1:0-1772 GCF_002876325.1 Vibrio sp. 10N.261.52.A1 | reverse complement strand
ATCTAACACATATCTTATACTAGGTTCTATAAAGAACCTTAACCACGTGCCAGCCGAATTTCGTTTTAACAAGATGTGGGACCAGCGTCTCGCCAGAAAAACAAACCTTATCAAACTGAGGCACCATTTGACCTTTTTGGAACTCACCTAAATCGCCGCCCTTTTTGCCCGATGGACACGTTGAGTGCTTCTTCGCTAATGTTTGAAATTTAGCGCCCTTTTTTAGCTGCTTGATGATGTCTTCTGCTTGTTCTTTGTGCTTCACCAAAATATGAAGCGCTGCTGCTGTTCTTGCCATGATAACTCTCAGTTTGTTGCTGTCTGCTTGCCGACTTGCATTCGTCGACAGCGAGTATTTAGCGTGATTTTAACCCAAGAAACACCATTCTTCACTCTATAACCGAAAACAACCGCCTTAAAGCCCCTAAAAACAGTAGAGTTACTTGCCGCGACTGCTATTTCCCTTTAAATTATTCTTTATAAATTAAGCGTGTAGTAAATAGGAGCCAATTATGGCCAAACCGATCAGTAAAGCGAGTCAGTCACAGGGAATGTTGATGTTCAAATTGTCCCTCACTCAAAGTTTTGCGATTGGCACGCTTAAAGTCAGGGAAATCGTGCCTTTTCAACCGATGACCCAAATTCCCTACTCTCACCACCATGTGATTGGCACCGTGACCATTCGCGACCTTACGGTTCCAGTGATTGATATGTCTGCAGCGATTGGCTTTCGCCCGATCACTCCCGCTGAATACAATGATTGTGTACTCATCGTGACCGACTGCTTAAGAACGGTCGTAGCATTCTTAGTTCGCTCAATCGATAAAATCATTGAATGTGATTGGAAGAGTATTGAATCGCCACCTGCGAGTGTCGGTCGTAATGTATTTGTGACGGGCATTACTCGTTTTGAAGATCGTATCGTGCAAATGCTCGATGTCGAACTACTGCTCTCTAAGATCTACCCAGATTACGAGAACGCGCATATTCCAATGCTGACCGACGTAGAAAGAGAGCGCCTCAAGGCACTAAACATCTTATTGGTGGATGACTCTTTGATTGCGCGTAAGCAGCTATCTGACGCTCTCGACAGCATCAACATTCCTTATAGCATCTGTAATAACGGTTTGGATGCGATTGACCTAATGCGACGCCAAGCTAGCGTGGGCAAAGCGATTGACCTTCTTGTCAGTGACATTGAAATGCCGGGATTGGATGGTTACGAACTTGCATTTGAAGTACAAAACGACAGTGCATTGAGTCATGCTTACTGTATTTTGCATACCTCACTATCGAGTGAGATCTGTGTTGATCGTGCGAATCAGGTGGGTGCCCATGAAGCGCTTGAAAAGTTCAATGCGGGTGAGTTAATCGAAGCCATGCTACGCGGCGCAAAGGTCTTAAACGACGCCTCTACGGCTGCTTAGGGCTCTTCACGAAGCTAAACCAGCATCATGCTCAATGGTTTAGCTTCTAAGTCTCTTATTTCTTCAAATCTCAATAAGAATAGAGCTAATCGCTAGCCACTCTTTTTCTGCGTAGAGCTTTTGGGCATAGAATAGCTCTTACTCACGAATTCCACTTCCTCTACTTCATTGACATGATTAGTGAAAGACGCCAATGCATACAGTGTGTTCGCAACTAAGTTAGCGTATTTAAAAAGAATCGGATCCGGTGACTTTTTACTTTCATGATGCTCAATGCTCACCAAAGCTCGCACCACTTTCTTAGCCTGGCAACGACACAAATGAAGCTCTGAAGTGGTCAAGTAA
>NZ_MCYD01000788.1:0-2664 GCF_002876325.1 Vibrio sp. 10N.261.52.A1 | reverse complement strand
ACACCAACTTGAACGCCTGGATCTTTCAGCACGCGCTCATCTGATTCACAGATTTTTGTCAGTAGTTCTTTAGTCTTCTGAAGATCAGCACCGTAAGAAACACCGATCATTAGGTCGATACGACGTGTCGCATGACGAGAGTAGTTAGTGATTGGGCTACCGATAACGCTGCCGTTTGGTACTACAACCATTTTGTTATCAGGCGTTGTTAGAACCGTTTGGAAGATCTGAATCGAATCCACCGAACCCGCTACACCACCAATCTCCACGTAGTCACCAGACTTGAATGGACGGAATGCAACTATTAGAACACCGGCTGCAAAGTTAGATAGTGAGCCTTGTAGTGCAAGACCAACCGCTAGACCAGCCGCACCAATTACCGCAACAACAGATGCAGTTTGAACACCAAGGCGACCAAGAGCTGCAATCAGAACGATAACAAACAACAAGTAACGAACTAAGCCATGGATGAACTCAACAACCGCTCGGTCCATCTTCTTCTTTTGAAGAACCTTAGAAACACTGTTCGCTACTGCTTTAACGATTAGGTTACCAATGAATAGAATAATCAGTGCAGAAATAATGTTTACACCGTATTGAATAAACAAATCTGAGTTATCCGTTAACCACTGTTCTGCGTTTGAAAGACCATCCACAAGCGGGGTCTCAATCGCTGTAGAACTCTCAGCCATAATGTGCATCCTCTATGTAATATGCTATGAGCTAAACTGCCTTAAACCAAGTTTCAGCCGAATAGGCCTTGCTAACTTTACTCATATAAATCATAAAGTTAACGTAAAACTTGCTAAGTCCCTTTTACGAAACAGAGTGTCTACCCCTGTTTTTCGGCACGATATCCTATCTTTGAAAGATTGCAAAGTCATATTTATGTAAGCCTTTGAATAAAGGAAACTTACGCATAAGGACAAATACCGTTAACTCAATCCTAGGAAATTTATTCACCACACGCTAGGTTTTTCACATAAATAATACAACTTTTTATCAGACATAAAAAAACCCGCTCAATGAGCGGGTTTTTAAAACTTAGAGAGTACTTAATTCAAAGAATTATAGTACGTCTACAGCGTTAAGGTCAGCGAATGCTTTCTCAAGACGAGTAACCATAGAAGCTTGACCAGCACGTAGCCATACGCGTGGATCGTAGTACTTCTTGTTTGGTGCATCTTCACCAGTTGGGTTACCGATTTGACCTTGTAGGTAATCGCGGTTTTCCGCTTCGTATGCACGGATACCGTCCCATGTAGCCCACTGTGTATCAGTATCGATGTTCATTTTGATAACACCGTAGCCGATAGACTCTTGGATTTCTGCTTCAGTAGAACCAGAACCACCGTGGAATACGAAGTTTAGAGCGTTAGGTGCGATACCGAACTTCTCTGCACAGTATGCTTGAGAGTCACGTAGGATAGTTGGAGTTAGTACAACGTTACCTGGCTTGTAAACGCCGTGTACGTTACCGAAAGATGCTGCGATAGTGAAACGGTGTGAAACAGCGTTTAGCTTCTCGTAAGCGTAAGCAACGTCTTCTGGAGAAGTGTATAGCTCAGAAGCGTCCATGTGAGAGTTATCAACACCGTCTTCTTCACCACCAGTACAACCAAGTTCGATCTCGATTGTCATGTTCATTTTAGCCATGCGCTCTAGGTACTTAGCACATGTTTCGATGTTCTCTTCTAGAGACTCTTCAGAAAGGTCTAGCATGTGAGAAGAGAATAGAGGCTTACCAGTTTGAGCGAAGAACTCTTCACCAGCATCTAGTAGACCGTCGATCCATGGAAGAAGTTTCTTAGCAGCGTGGTCAGTGTGTAGAATAACTGGAACACCGTAAGCTTCAGCTACAGCGTGTACGTATTTAGCACCAGCTACAGCACCAAGGATTTGTGCACCTTGACCTTCAAGTTTAACGCCTTTACCTGCGAAGAATGCAGCGCCACCGTTAGAGAACTGAACAACTACTGGAGATTTAACTTTAGCAGCCGCTTCTAGTACTGCGTTTACAGAGTCAGTACCAACAACGTTTACAGCAGGAAGAGCAAATTTGTTTTCTTTTGCTACTTCAAATACTTTCTGTACGTCATCGCCAGAAATCACACCAGGTTTTACAAAATCGAAGATCTTAGACATGGAAATAGTCCTATTTATTCTATCGTTTTAAGATTAAAAAACTTAAGTTTAAAAACTTGCAATCGTTTGCTCACAACTTATGCCATTCTAGCAAAAAAGTGTGATATGCAGCAAACGTTAAAAGGCGAGATTCGCATCTCGCCTTTCTAAATCAATTATGCTTTAGCACGCTCTTCAAGCATTGCTACTGCAGGAAGTACTTTACCTTCAACGAACTCAAGGAAAGCGCCGCCGCCAGTAGAGATGTAAGAAACGTCAGCTTTGATACCGAACTTATCGATAGCTGCTAGCGTGTCACCACCACCTGCTACAGAGAAACCTGCAGACTCAGCGATTGCTTTAGAAATACCAGCAGTACCCGCTTCGAAGTTCTTGAATTCAAATACGCCTACAGGGCCGTTCCAAAGGATAGTTTTTGCGTTGCCGATGATTTCAGCTAGAGCTGCAGTTGAATCAGGACCTAGGTCGAAGATCATGTCGTCGTCTGCAACTTCAGATACGTGTTTGATTTCAGCTTCT
>NZ_MCYD01000787.1:0-5631 GCF_002876325.1 Vibrio sp. 10N.261.52.A1 | reverse complement strand
TTCTTCAAGTATCTAAACCCAATCAAAAGCATCAGCGAAAGCAATACCGCAGCCATCACAAACCATTGAAATGAGTAACCAAAGTGCTTCTCAGACTTCATCGCCGTCGGACGCCATAACATTTCATAAGGCCATGTATCCAAGCTCTGAGGTTGAAAAATGAAAGGCAACACCTCTTGTCCTGTGTATTGTGATAACGCTTCTATGTTGATGTTTTGAATCCTTTTTGGCGTCGTGTTTTCTAGCCCAAGTTCCTGACTTAATGGATTCACTGAACGAGTGTACAATCGCCCAGACATCTGGATAGGTAGCGTGATCTTTCCTATTTGTGGTAGATCCCTTCTGTCATTACTCGCTGCAACGAATCCAAGATCGATCAAAAGCTGTTTTCTTCCATCTTGAGTTTGAACCTCGCCCAGCATGTAAATCACATATCCCACCGTTCCTTGATTGATTTGATTGTCCAGCAAGAGAATTAAACCACTCGGTTTCACTAATTCGACGTCAGCTTTCAAGCCATTTAAGGTCGAAGGGGGCACCGACTGCTGAGTTCCAACGCTTGCCTCTCGCCATTCAGTGAGCACTGTATCTAGAGGCTTAGGAGGTTGCATTGCTCTTTGCGATAGCTGCTGCTCATAACGTAGTTTCTCGTTACCTCTATCTAACTGCCATAAACCCAACTTGATTAAAATGCCGACTGAAACCAAAGTTAAAGCAACCGCAAACCAAAAACCTTTACTGCGGAACTTTCGCTCATCATGATTCAAACGGTTTGGAGTTATCACTATGGCGTCACCTACCTTTATCCTGTTATTCAAAGTTGTGTTGGTTGCCCTGCTGTTTTTCATCGCATTCAACCTAATGAAAGGGCTCATCCAAATCGCCTCGAGCAAACACAATGGCAAAAAGCTGAGTCACTTCTTGGGGCGTCGAGTCATGTGGTCAGCCATTGTTGTGCTACTGTTATTGCTTGCTTTAGGGTCAGGAGTAATAGCTCCTAACCCTCGTCCCTATTAAGCCTTTTAGCTCTGTCGCTTCGCTAAAGCACGTATACAAACACGAATAACCCTAACCAAACCACATCAACAAAGTGCCAGTACCAACTGCCGGCTTGGAATGCAAAATGGTCTTTGGGTGTAAAATGATCTTTGGCAACCCTAGCTAACAAGACGATTAAAAAGATAGTCCCTAAGCAGACATGTAAACCATGGAAACCCGTCAGTAAGAAGAAGGTGTTGCCATAGATTCCCGATTGAAGAGTAAGGCCCATATCTTGATAAGCATGGATATACTCTTCAACTTGGAAAAATAGGAAGAACCCAGCCAGAACGATGGTGATCTCTAACCAAACGATTAATGCCATGCGCTTGTTTTGTTCGAGGCTTAGATGGGCCATATGCAGCGTGATGGACGAAAGCAATAGGATAATGGTGTTTTTGAGTGGAATTCCTTGCCATGGCATAGCTTGTGTTGTTACGCCATCCGGTGTCGTAGTCAGCGGCCACATTGATTGGAACATTGGCCACAATACTTCATGAGTCATTTCATTGTTGCCCGCCCCGCCAATCCATGGGACAGAGATCATACGAGCGTAGAACAGCGCGCCAAAGAAAGCACCGAAGAACATGATTTCAGAAAAGATGAACCAACTCATACCCTGCCTGAAAGAGCGGGATATTTGCTCAGAGTAGAGACCGCTCAAGGATTCCGTTATCACATTGCTAAACCAACCCGCGAGCATGTACAACAACACCGCAAACCCAACAAACAGCACAGCCTTACCGAACACACCACCAGCGCCATCAGTGCCCATGTTTTGGACGGTAAATCCAGCTCCAACGGCAACAAGAAACAGCGCAACGGCACCGACTAATGGCCAGTGGCTTTGATGTGGAACGAAATAAACTTCCTTTTTAGAACTCATCGCTCAACTCCTTATGTTGATTCTGGTTCCTAGTTACTCGCGATTACATTAGGCTCGGCACTACTTGATTCCCCGACCACCTCATTCGTAATGTTAAATAGCGTATAAGAGAGCGTCAGTGTGTGAATCGATTCTGGAATATCTGGCTCTATGTAAAATATCAAACCCATTTCAGCGCTTTTATGCCCCTCTAATGGCTGTTGGTTAAAGCAGAAGCATTCCATCTTATTAAAGTAAGTCGCCCCCATCCCTGGAGATACTGAAGGCACAGCCTGCCCCACTAGAGAGTTTCCTGATAAATTTTTGGCGATGTAATTCGTTTGAATTACCTCACCAGGGTGAACCTCTAACACACGATCTTCAGGAACGAACTGCCAGGGCATATCAGGTTTGATGTGCGACATAAACTCCACACGAACCGTACGAGAGTAATCTGGCTGCATCCCACGTGGCTGTACCGCAGACACGGTATTAGTTTTGCCGTTGACTCCCAAAGCCTCGCACATCACATCGTAAAGCGGCACCAAAGCGAAACCGAAACCAAACATCGCTACCACACTCAATACCAAGTAACCCGTTAGCTTTTTAGTTGATCGCTTCTTGGTTGACCGCTTGGGTTGGTTTTCATCTTTGCGTAGATCGCTTTGCTTATCGCTCATAGCCCATCTCCCTAATCGACTTTAGGCGGATGAGTAAAAGTATGATGAGGCGCAGGGCTTGGTACCGTCCACTCTAATCCTTCAGCACGTTCCCAGGGCTTGCTTGGTGCTGGCTCGCCGCCTTTGACACACTTGATGACTAGCCACAAGAAGATGAGTTGCGATAAACCAAAGGCGAAGCCCCCTATCGACACCACTTGGTTAACGTCAGCGAACTGGATAGCGTAGTCTGGAATACGACGTGGCATCCCCGCTAAACCTAGGAAATGCATAGGGAAGAAAAGAACATTCACTGAGATTACTGACGTCCAGAAATGCCATAGACTGAGCTTGTGGTCGTACATATGACCAGTCCATTTAGGCAACCAATAATAAGCGGCGGCCATTATCGAGAACACAGCTCCAGTCACTAGAACATAGTGGAAGTGAGCCACTACAAAATAGGTATCGTGGTATTGGAAATCTGCAGGAACAATAGCCAGCATCAATCCAGATAAGCCGCCTATCGTGAACAGAACGATAAAGGCGATGGTGAATAGCATTGGGGTTTCGAAAGTCAATGCACCTCGCCACATGGTTGCGACCCAGTTAAAGACTTTCACCCCCGTCGGCACCGCAATCAACATGGTGCAATACATAAAGAACAGCTCAGCAAAGACAGGCATCCCCGTGGTGAACATGTGGTGTGCCCATACTAGGAAGGACAAGATTGCGATACTACAGGTCGCATACACCATTGAGTGGTAACCAAACAAGCGCTTGCCACTAAACGCCGGGATGATAGCCGAAACGATACCAAAAGACGGCAAAATCATGATGTACACTTCGGGGTGCCCAAAGAACCAGAATATGTGCTGGAACATGACGGGGTCACCGCCACCCGCAGCGTCAAAGAAGCTTGTCCCAAAGTATTTATCGGTCAATACCATGGTCACAGCCCCAGCGAGAACGGGCATTACGGCTATCAGCAAGAAAGCGGTAATTAACCAAGTCCAAACAAACATTGGCAATTTAAACCAAGTCATACCTGGAGCTCTCATGTTTACGATAGTCACGATGACATTGATCGCCCCCATGATCGAACTAATACCCATGATGTGAACAGAGAATACAAACAACGCCGTGCTATCTGGGCCATACGTCGTTGAGAGCGGCGCGTAGAATGTCCAACCAAAACTCGGTCCGCCTCCCTCAGTAAACAAAGAGCCAATCAAGATTAAGAAAGCAAAGGGTAGAATCCAGAAGCTGAGGTTGTTCATTCTAGGTAACGCCATATCTGGAGCGCCGATCATCATAGGGATCATCCAGTTGGCGAGCCCCGTAAATGCAGGCATTACCGCGCCAAATACCATGATCAAGCCATGCACTGTGGTCATCTGGTTGAAGAAGTCAGGTTCAACAAGCTGCAGACCCGGTTGGAATAGCTCCGCACGGATCACCATCGCCATCGCACCGCCAGTTAGGAACATGGCGAAACTGAACCACAAGTATAGTGTGCCGATATCTTTATGATTGGTTGAATACAGCCAACGCGCCCACCCTTTGGGAGCTGCATGGGAATCGTGATCATCCGTAGGTAAATCATGGCTGTCTAAGGTACCGTCTAAAGTATGACTTAGAGCCTGACCTTCTGCAGGCGCCGATTTCACCGGCTTTTCGATTGGTGAACTCATAGCTGCTCCTTAGCATCACTTTGTGCTTCATCCGCAAAGCCTTCCGCTCCACCCGATTGTTTAACCTTATAGGCATTAACATCTGAAGCTTGAACCACATCGCCAGTATCGTTCCCCCAAGCATTACGTTGGTAGGTTACGACTGCTGCAATCTCTTTTTCTGTTAACTGATTGTCGAAGGCTTGCATTGCCGTGCCTCCTCGACCGTAAACAATAGTGTCGATATGCACATCGACATCTCCAAGAGCAACTGGGCTACCTTTGATGGCAGGAAACGCTCCAGGGATCCCTTCACCGTTAGCTTGGTGACAAACAGCGCATCGAGTTTTGTATACCTCTTCACCTATGGTGTTCAACTCTTCCAACGAAAGTGACGCGTCTAATGCATCTTGAGCCGCTTGTTGTGCGGCAATCGTTAGCTCTTTCTGTTCTGCTAACCATGCATCAAACTCATCTTCTGCCATGGCATGCACTACTATCGGCATGAAGCCGTGAGCACGACCACAGAGCTCTGCACACTGTCCTCGGTAAACGCCTGGTTCATCAATTTTTGTCCAAGCTTCGTTAATGAAACCCGGAATGGTATCTTTTTTAACGGCAAAGGCCGGAACCCACCAAGAGTGAATCACATCATCTGAAGTCATCAAGAACCGAACTTTTCGATCGACAGGAAGGACGAGTGGTTTATCAACCTCTAGCAAGTAATGAGCGCCTTTCGCTTCAATGCCTTCGATTTCTTTATCACTGGTTGCCAGCAAACTGAAGAATTCAACATCTTCGCCAAAATAACTGTAATGCCATTTCCATTGTGAGCCAGTAATTTTAACTGTGAGTTCAGATTGGGAAGTGTCTTCCATCGCTATCAAGGTTTTAGTAGCGGGGATCGCCATAGCGATGAGAATAATGATGGGGATAATGGTCCAGAGGATTTCGACTTTGGTACTTTCATGAAAGTGAGCAGCCACTGCGCCCTTCGACTTTCGGTGCCTTAGAATAGAATAAAACATCACCCCGAAAACCACAAAGGCGATTGCACAACAGATGTAGAAGATCAGCATGTGGAGCTCGTAGACTTGTCCACTTATCTCTGTCACACCTTGGGTCATGTTGTATTCACTGTTCGCATTCGCCGAGAACGATGCCAGTAGCACAACAAAACTCTTCAACAGCCACCCTAGCCTAACCAGTAATCTTTTCAAAAGATCTCTCCTTATCCTTCCTAATTGGATACATACGACCAAAATGTCGGAGCGAACCCAACAACATTCATTGCTGTACCGGCTTCGCATGAAAAGGCTGAATCTCAATCTACTACTCGCGTCGGCACAGCCTTTAAGAGCTGAACACTCCTGTCTTATTTGTAGACTTATACGTC
>NZ_MCYD01000786.1:0-5772 GCF_002876325.1 Vibrio sp. 10N.261.52.A1 | reverse complement strand
TTCTCTTATTGTATAATCCATTGATACCGTCGGAGAAATAAATTTTTATTCGATACGCACAAAGAGTCAAAATCAATACTAACGATATGATATATGTTATGTACGTTTTTTTTCGTTCTACTAATTTACCCTGCGTCGCCTCTTCAATCATATATGTATTAGCCACATCTTCTCTATCAATAAATCCTGTACTTTTAGCTGTGCCAATCAAATCTGATATAGAGTCATAAATAACTCTAGAGTATTTTATATTTTTAGGTATTGCGAACACAACAGACTCATAACCAATCAACTGATTTTTATATTTTTCATAGCCTAGGTTAGCCATAGCTAAATGACCATCTAAATCACCAGCTATAAATCCATCAACCTCCCCACTTTCAAACCCCTCAATCAAATCATTCGAGCACTTATAAGATATCGTCTCTATACCGTATTGATATGCTATTCGCTCGTTTCGTTGCAAAACACCTACACGACCTGTTTTCTCATTGCCGTCTAATGTAAACAGATTCTGCTTTAACAAACCTATGCTCTCGGTTACATAATAACCCTGCAATAGATCTTCTGAATAAATTGTAAGACGTGATAATTTATTACTTTCTAGCTCGCACTCTTCATCGTCACACTCTCTCGGCTCTATTTTCAAAAGCCCCATTTTATTCGATAAATATTGATATTTTGAAAGCACGGAGACGTCATTATCGTCATGACTAAAAAATGGCCTTACATCGACATCTACAATTAAATCCACCTCGACCAATTTACTATTATTTATTTCCTCTTCTAAATATATATCCCCGACATCCGATAATGCCGAGTTAAAAGGGTCTAATAAAAAATCAGCGTATTCTTTTATAATTCCAACATGTATTGATTTATTAGACGTAATAGGTGCCTTATGTGGATATAGTTTTAGTAAACTTGTGTTACCCGCGACAAAGATTGGTTTGCTATAAAGATCCGATATGCTTTCTACATAGTAGACCTTATTGCGAAGGCCAATTGAATGTAAGTAGCTCTGCGCGTCCTCTCCCCAAGTTGAGCCTTTCAACGCATATACTTCATCACCTCTTTGGAAACCTTCTTCAAAGTCTAGCTTGCTATATATGAAAACAATCTCATCACGGATAGGGTTAGTGAATGAGAAAGTATCTTCTCGCTGTTCATTTTTGGATAAATCGAATACCGCATGCACTGCACCTCTTTGTGCTAAGTCCAAAAGTTCACTTAATGGTGCTTTAAGTAACTCTACTCGTATTCCTGGTGGTAAATATTTCGCTAAGCTATCCAAATACTTTTCGTAAACTCGCGTTTTACCTGTATCACTCACATGCTTATCGGAAGCGCTGCCTGTGATGACCCCAACTCGTAAGGTCTTTAAGTCTTCATACACAGTTGGAGTCTCATTGAAAATATTCGTGGCAAAACTCTTACTCACCGAGAGCACGCAATATATAAATGCGATCAACACACTTTTATATACATACGATTTATTCATTCGCATCTAACAGGTTCCGGAGTGGATAAAAATAACCTAGAGATTACCGAAGCCCTCCCCCCATAAAAACTAATGTAACTTAAGGAAAGTTAAGCGAAAATTTAGCTCTCGGAAGAAGGTTCTATAAAAGAAGAGTTTTGGGGTGAAAAATCTTAATTCAAATAGCGTTAAAGCTGAAATTAGGTGGGGTGGTAACGGCTCCATGACAGGTGATATCAAGCAACACTGTGAGGCGGTTTTCTTTTAGCATACAACCAAGTTGAGGGTTGATACTTGCTCTCGCAATAAATGAGCACTCTATGCGACTAATGTGCGCATTACGAACTTTAATACAGGATGCTGCGTATATTACTTGCAGTTAATAATATTTTTAGGGAAGTGACAAATCACCATTTTTGTCAACTTCCCATTATTTCAATAGGTAGCCAAGCTACAGACAGGTTAAGCTATGAATTTAGTCGACATTACCTGTAGATGTCCAAACTTCTGCTCGTCTGTTCTCTGCTCTTCCCTCTGAACTCTCATTAGAGGCGATCGGCTTGCTCTCACCAAAAGAACGAATAACCAAGCGATTCTTCTCTACACCATCAGCAACCAAAGCATTTGATGTTGTAAGTGCTCTTTGTAGCCCCAAAGCTTGGTTGTAGCCTTCATCACCAGTGCTGTCTGTGTGCCCATCAACAGTGACCGAGTTGCCACTAGCCTGCAATTCGCTAGCTAATTGAGTTAAGGCTTCGCTGCCCATTGGCGTTAAGTTGTGTTGATCAAACCCAAAGTGAAGACGAGCCAATAGCCCGTGACGCTCTTGGTTACTTATCCAAGTCTCACATCCTGATTGATTCACACCCATGTTGGACTGACTGGCTAAGGCTTGCTTCAATGCACTACTATCAGATTGCTGTTCGATCTGTAGAACGCCCTGTCTGTGCTGGGCAATACCCACCACATCATCAACCCTAACGCTATGTTGGTATTCACTGAATGCCGTGTCGCAATAAACGTTGATACTTTGTTCCGCGTTGGCGTGTAGACTATATTGTAACGCCGATAGGACGATGGGGCCGATCATTAACTTTTTCATATTTTCCTTTAGTACAACTTAGTTGTTCCGCTTGTTTTTGAGCCTTTACGGATGAGTTCTTCAATCTTTTCAATTAGTTCATCTAGATTGGATACATCAATGATGTCTTCATTTGGATCAACTACGCAGTCTTGGAATCCGAATTGGTTAGACGCATCAAAATCGATACCAATCACGCCTATGTATAAACCTGGTATGGCCTCTCTCGCTTGGTTACACATTCCTCTATCAACCAACTCTTTGAGGATTCCATTTGGAGGGTTCTCTTCCCCATCGCTCAAAATCAACAGCATCTTTACCTTACTATCGTAAGCCTGTTGCTCTTGTGCATTATCGCTGTGAGGGTTCCCATCATTTAAAATTTGAAGCCCTCTCAAAATACCTTGATATGCCGATGTTCCACCGGACGGCCACATTCTATTAATCACTCCTACATCAGACAGCTTATTTGACATTGGTAGCGTATAAAACTGCATTGGGTCAGAAGCACCATGCCATTTAAATAGAGCATTGTTTTGTGCATGGTAGAAATTTGACTTTAGCGCTGATTTATCGGTGAACATAGTCGACAAAGTTGTCGGGAAATCAACGTAATCAAAAACATCCGGCGATGTTATGCGGGTTAAACGAAAGACATCCATGATACGCCTAGCTGCGTCATAATTATCTTGTCTTGGTTCATCACAATGAAACTTATTATAGGCACAGTTGCGTATCTGTTGTTTTGAGTACTGACTCCAATAAACCCAATCCAAATCATTGTAGGAATATGGCGACAAATAGTTGTTATAGTTGCTTTTATAACTTAACTGACTCGTTACATTTGTATCGTATTTTGCAATTTTTTCTCTCGTTCTTACGTTAAAAGGTGCAAAACCAACGCGATTGAGCAACTTATTTGCGGAATTAGCTTCTTTCGGCTCAGCGCAAACCTCTTGCCACTCACCCTCCACATATACCCGACGAGTAGATGTGCAAAGCAATTTTCTTGAAATTTGATCAACTGCAGTCTTTAGGTCATCGATCTTCTTAGTATCGTCGACACCCCACCGTAGAGCCATTGAGCCAGAGAAGTCCAACACAAACGCAAGATCGATGTTATTGTCACCAAGATAAGTAGAGTACTTTCGAGCAAGAGACCGTCCCGCTAGAACTTGCTGCTCATCAAATGAAGGGATAAAACGGCTCGTAAACCAAGAGTCATGCGTCGTTTTTGCATTAACCGTGTATTGGATATATTCAAGAACTCCTGCTCCCTCATCTTCTGCTTGATGAAACCTCTGGGTAGAAAGATTCGTTGACTTAATGTCTCTCACGTAATTCTCGACATATTGGATCGCTAGCCCGCGTGCAAGATCAAGCTCATCTTCAATGGTCACTGCTATCGCTGCCGCCTCTGCAGAGTCTCTTAGGCGACTGGTCTCTTGCACGTAGCGTGTGCCTTCAACCGCCCAAAAGGTCACTCCCATGATAGGAACAAGTAATAAACCCATCCATACCACAGCAACCCCTTGCTGTTTTCGAAGGCTGAGGTGCTGGAGGTTGATTTTCCGTTCAAGCTGCATTTTCATCTCTTTATCTCCCCGGCATGATTGAAGAAGAGGTAATCTTGACGGTAGTGCTTGTACCGCTGTTAAAGAAAGGTTGGAACCAGGAGCTTTCTTCTTCACAAAGGCTAACGCGGTATAAGGGGTAAACAATACCTTTATCTACCGGTGCTAAATCCGCATGATCAATAATTGAATCGGTTTGACAGTTTAAGCTTCTAAACTTACTACTACTAAACTCAGCAACATTATTGTTGTTGGTTAACGACTCTATCTTAATTGCAACATTGTTAACGGGCGTATTCAGCATTCGACTTGCAACTTTCACCATATCTCGTAATTCTTTCCGCGTAACGGAAACGTTTTGTCCGGCTAGCACATCGCCATCAAAGTAACGAGAACGTTCTTTGATAATATTCACCAAAGCAAAACTCGATCGATCAAGCTTTGCGCGGGTAAGTAATTGATTGCTCAAGTCAGCAGCAAAGAGGTAAATACCCCAAAGTGCGATCAGTACGAACAGTAATTCAATGGTAAAAGAGCCCTGTTGACGAGACGCAGAACAGACACGTTGTTTACAGCTCATCATCTTTCCAACCCTCATGTTCTAAATTCAAAACCATGGTGCGAGAGATATCTCTATCTGCAGCGCCTACTAGCATAATGATCGGCGTGTAGCGGTAAATTACAGTGATTTCGGCAAGGTCATAGTTGAAGTTCAAACTTTGCCCAGCGTGTCCTCTGTTCGCCACAAAATCATCATAGTTTTTAAAATACCTCCCTTTGATCGAGAAACGTGAACCGTCAATTAAAAAGCGCCATAAGTTGTCATCATCTTCAATTAAGCTTCTGAATTTTTTCTCGTACTGCTCGTTGACCCCTTTACCCTCATAGATCTTAGCGTTTCTGATGGTTTCTCTAAGCGAGTACTCGGTCATGTTCACGACGTAGATTCGATAGCTCGACTCAAAAATTGCGAACGTTGCAAAGAACAGAACCAGAGCACCCAATACAAACTCAATGGCAGTTACTCCCTTCTGCTTATTAAAGCGCTTCATTAGACGCTCCCGTTTGAGTGAGCTCGGCGGTAATAGCCTGAATTTCTTGCGTCGAAAACTCGTCTTTTAGTAGTTTTTGGGCTGAGTTGACTTTGTCGGTTTTCATCAATGCTATCGCCAAGTTTGCTTTGACGATCTTATTAGCGGGATCTTCTTTCAACACCGGAGCTAACGTTTCAATCGCCTGATGATACTCACCATTAGCTATCTGAATCATCGCGATATTATTCTTTATTACAATGTCGTCGTAGCCACGTAAGCGAGCAAGACTCAGCTCCTGGTATGCTTTATCGTACTGACCTATTTTTGCATATGACACACCGAGTAATACGTGGATTTGACCGGAATTGTTTCCGGCCTCAACCGAATTTATATAAGAGGAAATAGCACGACCAATGTCATTTTTATCATCGAAAACTTGGCCTTCTAGCTGATACAAACTTGGGTTAACGATGCCCTCTTGATGAAGGTGTTGAACATAGAAATTTGCCGATTCGATATCACCTTTGTGAAAGTATGCCCAGGCCAGTCTCTGTTTCACAGCTGGATCTTCCGAGCCCTGCTCCAACTGGTATTTGTAATGGC
>NZ_MCYD01000785.1:0-2709 GCF_002876325.1 Vibrio sp. 10N.261.52.A1 | reverse complement strand
CAACTAATCCAGTAATCAAAAACCGGTACCCAACGGGTACCGGTTTCGATAAAGAAGTAAAACACCAATCAATTAAGCTCAGGTGGAAGGGTCAGTTTAAAATTACGAATGACCTTATTAAAGGTTGGCGTTCCCTCATCAGGCAATAGGTGAGCCCCATCGCTTTCCAGTGCATCTCTAGCATCACCATAGATAACCCAATCGATAGAAGCCGTGTATCGTTGAAGTTGATAGAAAACCTTAACAAGTGTACTAAACTTATTCTCCCTCGAAGCTCTTCGAAGGCCATTCAAGTAACTGTCCCTATGGACTGTTGGCACGATCAGTTTGTATTGGTCATTGGAATGTAAGACCGAATTCATCATTATTCGAGAGAGCCGGCCATTACCATCATCGAAAGGGTGACACTCTGACACTAAGAACTGCATAAAGATTGCAGATTCAAGACCAAACTTAACCGTTTGATAGATCTCAAAACCTTTCGTTAATGTACCAATGACATCCTCTGGTAGAACAAAAGTACTGGTACCCGCACGGTTTACCTTTGACTTGAATACGCCAGGATTTTTGTCTTTTCTCTCAAGCATCATGTCGAAGTGTCTCCGCTGAAGCTCTTGAAGAAACTCTTCCGCCGTTTCAGGGAACGAGCTCATTTCTTGATATTCGGATACTTGCTGGAACACCGCGGAAACATCATGGCTATCCTGATGCCTATCCCCAACACTCTCATTTAAAAACACAATAGCCTCAGCTTCATCGATCTGAAACTCTGTTCCCTCAATGAAATTGGAAAAGTAGCTTTCAAAGAATGCAAGGTGCTTCCAACCCGGCTTCGTATACGTATATGGTATTTCTGGTAACACACAACGGTTTAGGAAATCAGCCAACGCTTGAAACCGCTCTATTCGGATAACATCATACGGCTCACGCTTTGCAGTAGCGATCGCGACAGAACTCTTCAACGTACCCTCAATAGAGTTAGTGTTGAGCAATGAGGAAATGATTTCATTCAACTTACCAAACTCTTTATTGAAGCCATTTTCGTTAGCGAAATTCCTAGCCACATCGCGAATGTGGTTTAGCTCATTCTCCCCCCCCCCCGTCCTTCTCATGACGATAGACAGACGCTCCTCAACCCACTCCTGTCCTAGTGATTTAGTTAAAGCCCCTCTACTCAGTGACAGATTTTCCAAAAACAGCCTTGAAGGAGCACTACGGTGCATTGTCGGCAAGAAAGGCTCTGTTAGATCAGATGTGGAACCAGGTTGAATATCAATGGTTAGAACTTGAGCGACGTGTATTTTTCTTTGCTGTTTAATATTAGATGTGACAACAACAAGCCCACCCTTTGGTTGCAATTCATGAGCGGTTCGGTGTGAAGCGATTGCATCAGGCTGCAAGTACTTTACGACCTCATACCACCTAGACAACAACAAACTTTCCAGTTCACTCGGTTTTGCATCCGTGTAAATCCCTTGGTGAACCCTTGCTATTAGACCTGACTTTGCTTTCTTGGCTAAATCTTTTGCAGATTCAGTTTGGTTTGAGAAATATAAATTTGGCATGAAGCCTCCCATGAACTCTTTTCATGCATTTTATAAAGCAGATACATACTAAACAAGGAAAAGTGTCAGAATAAAATTGTAGCATTTAGGGTTAGCGCTCAGGAGAAATCCTAATCCCAGAAACAACCAGATGTCGTCATCAATAGTGGCAGCACTATTAAGACGAGGAGCACCCTCAAAAATTTATGCATAAATATTCCTATTCCATTCCATAGATTGGTTAGGGATATACGCAACCCAGCAACTTCGAAGACAAAGTAAGATCCATAACGCCTTGGATGCTGCAAACTTGTCAATGGTCGCTATCGGGGCGAGTGAAACTATGCGAGGTGACTCGATAGAACTCCTCTGATCTGTGTTATAAATGTAAAAAAAGCATCCAATGGGTGCCTTCTAGGTATGTATTTATTGCTCTTTACTCTAAAGGTGGCAAGGTGAACGAGCTCTATGTCGGCACTTCGCCAGGCTTTAAGAGATCGCACATCCGCCAAGAGGATGATGATGTCTATGCCTTGGAGTTTAGTGCCTATGAAGCGTCAGCCAAAGATAGCGGCTGGCTAGATAAATCACTTCTTGCGTTACCTTCAGTGAAGCGGATTAAAGGAGAGAACTTTGAGCTGATCAAAGAAGATGACACCAGGAACTGGAGCGGTGCTCCACTGACGGCAGAGTATCGTTAGAAGCTTGAAGTAGGTTCATCATTATAGCTTCAGCAATACGCTATGTAGTGCTTTCATCATGGCATAGAAAAAAACCAATGAATTGTCACATGGATAGAGCTTTCACTTTAAGTAGTTTCTGTCCAAAACCTTCTTAAGATTCCGGATTTCAGATAATCGCCGGTAACTGTGACCTCATCATTTTTAGCCTATGTTTTTGGAAGAGCAAAGTTCCCCCTATTTTTCATTCTTGACCATACACCACGTCAACACAATGGCATCCTGCTCCCCAATGGGGTCGAACGACTGTCTTGTGAAAACTTCATCCAGCAAATATTGAAAAAAAAATGTCCAATGGACTACCCTGTTTTTTTGCCTGCCAGAAACTCATCGACTTTATTATCGATATCAGATTTCACCTGTTGCCTAAAAGGTTTGGATTCTTTTTGTTCTCGGAATAATTTTTCAGAGCTATCGTCAAATCT
>NZ_MCYD01000784.1:0-261 GCF_002876325.1 Vibrio sp. 10N.261.52.A1 | reverse complement strand
CACGGTGATCGCAGTGATGACCGCGTTGGTGACTTCTACATCCACAGTATTACTGGTGATGCCATCTTTGATGGCTTCGACCGTCGTGTCGGCGACAGCGTTCCCTGAGAGTAAGCCGGTAGGGGTCACCGTGGCTGTCTGTGGATTGTTCGAGGTCCAGGTGACCGAGTTGCTGACATCCGCTGAGGTCCCGTCACTGTAAGTCGCAGTGGCGAGTAACTGTCGTGTCTGACCGTTCGCGACGGAGAACTGTGACGGAGT
>NZ_MCYD01000783.1:0-3926 GCF_002876325.1 Vibrio sp. 10N.261.52.A1 | reverse complement strand
CTTAACGCCCTGCGGGGCGTTTTTTGTTGTAAGCGTTTAAGAATTTAAGCTTCAAATTTAGGTGACGCCAAATAGCAAAACAGCCGCTGTTGAGCGACTGTTTTTTTAATCATTAACGATTTGGGTGATTAAGGATGTGGTCTTCCCAATCCACAACATCAATTTCGTATACGACTTTGTTGCGAACGCTTTCACCCGCAGCGTGCATTTCAGACTTAGAACCTGTGATTAATGGGTGCCACTCTGGGATCGGCTTAGATTCGGATAGAAGACGGTAAGCACAAGTATCTGGCAGCCAATGGAACTCGTCGATTTTATCACGAGTTAGCTTGAGACATTCTTCACCTGAAGTGAAGCGGTTTGGGTAGTCCTTACAAGAACACGTTTTGTCGTTCAGCCAGCTACACGCCACATTGGTGTAGTAAACCTCATCGCTATCTTCATCCATAAGCTTATGCAGGCAACACTTACCACAACCATCGCACAGAGATTCCCACTCTTGCTCGGACATCTGCTCTAGTGTTTTTTCTTGCCAAAATGGATTCGTCATAGGATTACTTCTTACTCTTTTACTGGGGTGCGTGTTATACCGCTAGCCCATAAAAAGTTCAAGGATAATAATTGTTCATTCTTTGATCCAATCAATAGCTGTCACTGCCATTATTTTTTGCTACTATCGCGCACCCTGTTATTTAGTGAGTTTAATTTGATGGAATGTCGCCTAGGTTGTGGAGCATGCTGTATCGCTCCGAGTATTACATCTGCTATTCCTGGAATGCCAAATGGTAAGCCTGCGGGCATACGCTGCATTCAATTAAACGAACAGAATCTTTGTAAGCTGTTTGGTCAAGACTCACGTCCTAAAGTGTGCCATCAATTCAAAGCTTGCCCTGTTATTTGCGGCAAAACCGATCAAGAAGCACTCGATAACTTAATCGAACTTGAGGCGATCACTTAACCATACCTCTGCCCTTTTCTGACATCTATATGCCCAAGATTTCACAATTTTGCGAAATCTAAACTATCTTGTTGATACTGGTACAGATTAATAAGGATCGTTATGAATAGGTATATCGCAGAAATGTTTGGTACGTTTTGGTTGGTGTTAGGTGGTTGTGGTAGTGCCGTCTTAGCCGCTGCTTTTCCCGATGTAGGTATTGGCCTGCTTGGGGTATCTCTTGCCTTTGGTTTAACCGTGCTCACCATGGCTTTCGCTATTGGGCATATATCCGGTTGCCACCTCAACCCCGCTGTCACTATCGGCCTTTGGACGGGTGGTCGTTTTGATGCCAAAGATGTTGTCCCTTACATCATTGCTCAAGTACTCGGCGGTATTATTGCCGGCGGTGTATTATTTGTGATTGCCTCCGGCCAAGCTGGCTTTGATGCCGTTTCATCAGGCTTCGCGTCAAATGGCTTTGGAGAGCACTCTCCCGGTGGTTACTCACTAACTGCAGCACTGGTCTGTGAGGTAGTGATGACCATGGTATTCCTCTTCGTGATCATGGGAGCGACCGATTCTAAAGCACCCGCGGGATTTGCACCCATCGCGATTGGTCTCTGTTTAACCCTAATACACCTTATCAGTATTCCTGTAACCAATACCTCTGTAAACCCAGCTCGAAGCACGGGTGTAGCGGTATTTGTTGGTGACTGGGCCGTTTCTCAACTATGGCTGTTCTGGGTTGCTCCAATTATTGGTGCGGTGATCGGTGCGGTGATATACAAAGCCGTTCGAGGCTCGGATTAAGATCAGAGAACAATTAGATAGAATAAGCTTTAAGTCATAAAAGAAAAAGCCGCTTAGTGATGATTCACCAAGCGGCTTTTTTAGATCTTATGACGACCGAGCAATGAGTGTGAAAGCGTGGTGCCATCCACCAGCTCTAGCTCACCACCAACGGGAACACCATGAGCGATTCGGCTTGCGTTCACTTCATGGGCATTACAAAGCTCAGCAATGTAATGCGCTGTCGCTTCCCCTTCAACAGTCGGGTTAGTCGCTAGGATTACTTCAGAGATATCACCACGACGTAGGCGGTAGTCCAAAACATCGAGACCGATGTCACTTGGACCAATACCATCAAGTGGTGAAAGGTGCCCCATAAGCACAAAGTAACGACCAGAGTATTGGCCAGTTGCTTCGATAGCTGCAATATCAGCTGGGCTTTCTACTACACAGATTTGACCATTTTCCTGACGTTTAGGGTTGGTACAAATGTGGCAGGTATCTTCTTCAGTAAAAGTACGGCACTCATTGCAGTGACCGATTTCAGTCATTGCTTGGCTAAGAGCATCAGCCAACTGAAGGCCGCCTTTTCTATCGC
Source organism: Vibrio sp. 10N.261.52.A1 (assembly GCF_002876325.1). Taxonomy (NCBI): domain Bacteria; kingdom Pseudomonadati; phylum Pseudomonadota; class Gammaproteobacteria; order Vibrionales; family Vibrionaceae; genus Vibrio; species Vibrio sp. 10N.261.52.A1. The sequence continues at coordinate 1,599 of NZ_MCYD01000783.1, read as the reverse complement.
GCTGTAACAAATGAAAGGCCATACGCTGCGCCGACTTGGGGCCAACCCCAGGTAGACAACGTAAGGCCTCCATCAAATGCTCCAGCATATGACTGGTACGCATATTTAACCGTTCTAATTTTCAAATAACGGCCCGCTCAAGTAAGGTAAGAACGAACCCTTAGAAATAAGTCGCTTAGAAAGGCATCTTCATGCCTGGTGGAAGTTGCATTCCGCCAGTAATGCTAGCCATTTTTTCTTTTTGAGTTTCTTCAACACGACGAGCCGCATCGTTGAAAGCAGCAGCGATAAGATCTTCAAGCATCTCTTTATCGTCTTCCATTAGGCTTTCATCGATATCAACACGGCGAACGCTGTGGCTACCAGTGATTGTTACTTTTACAAGGCCAGCACCAGATTCACCTGTTACTTCCATATTTGCAATTTCTTCTTGAAGCTTTTGCATGCGCTCTTGCATTTGCTGGGCTTGCTTCATCATGTTGCCCATACCGCCTTTACCAAACATGTTAATACTCTCTGGTCTAATTGGTTTATTAAAATTTATTAAGCTATAAGCGCTTAAATGGGGGTTAAAGCAGTGTGATTCAACCCCTCAGTGTTCAGTTCTTCGATCGGCGCATCTAAGATGATACGCCCATCACTAAATCAAAATTAGCGTTAGATAGGACGAACACTATCTCTGTCGAGTTCTGCAGCGAAGCGTCTTTCGATAAACTGTACGTTGGCATCGTTTTCCAAACTGGTAAACGCGTCTTTCAACTTACCTTGGTACAGCCTTTCTCGTAATTCTAGTGGTGTTTCACCATCATCGCCGATTTCGACGCTCAAGTGACACTCTTCTCCGAGTACCGTATTGAGAGACTGTAATAGTTCGCTCTGCGCTCGGTCCGTATTCAAGTGAGCTTGGCTCGATCTCAAGGTTAGCGTTATCGATGTATCATTCTTAGTAAATACAGAGTTCAACGCTAACTGTTCAACAAGCTTAGCTGTCTCTAGCTTTTGAATCGTGGCAGACCATTCATCTTGAGCAATCGACTCGTTAAGCAGCTTTTCTACCATTTCTGGCGTTTTGACGTGCTCTAGCGCTCGCTTGATCTGAGTAGGTGTAAGCTCTTTGCTCGCCTCTTTTACAACAGGTTTAGACGGTTTCCAGCGATAAGGTTCATTATCATTGGTAACATTTTCTGTCGGAGAGGTTGGTAAAGAAGCTGGCGACACCCGCTCAGAACTACCGTGTTGCTGAGCAACTCGGTCAAGAACTGAAGTTTTAGCTGGTGCCGCTTTAGCCTTTTTTGGCGTTGAACCTTTACTGTCCTGTGCTGCGTTACCTCTACGCTGGGAGCGTAATTGGTGGCGCAAACCACTGACAGGTGATGCAGGACGTTCAGGCTGCCCTTCAGACGCAGACGGTGCAACGTTTTGTGGCTGGGCCTGAGCTTGATTCTGATAGCTCGCTTGCTGCTGAGGCTGTGCTTGTTGAGTCATAGGACTCATCGACTGCTCTGAACCGTAGCTTGGACGTTCGTCATAAGCTGGCGGCGCATCATACTGGCTTTGCGGGTAATCCTGTTCTGGATAACCTTGATGACCAGAATGCTC
>NZ_MCYD01000782.1:0-252 GCF_002876325.1 Vibrio sp. 10N.261.52.A1 | reverse complement strand
AGTAAACTGGGAGAGGCGATTAGCTACAGTCTCAATCAATGGTCGAAGCTAGTACGAGTTATCGATGATGGCCGGTTAAGTATGGATAATAACCGAGCGGAACGTTCAGTGCGTCCGTTCACGGTGGGTCGGAACAACTGGTTGTTCTCGAAGACTCATAATGGTGCCCGCGCCAGTGCCGTGCTGTACAGTCTTATCGAAACCGCGAAGGCTAACGACTGTGAGCCGTATGAGTACCTCGAATACGTGCTA
>NZ_MCYD01000781.1:0-284 GCF_002876325.1 Vibrio sp. 10N.261.52.A1 | reverse complement strand
CGAATCACTCTTAAGCAACTTGTTATACCGCTTGGTTGAGGCTAAAATGACCAATATAAAGACCACTTAAGAGACCGATTATATGACCACTAGAATTTTAGCCGATGTCGCTGCAAGCATTACTGAGTTGAAAGCTAACCCTATGAAAGTTGCAACTAGTGCTTACGGCGAACCTGTTGCTATATTAAACCGAAATGAACCGGCATTTTATTGCGTACCTGCCGAAGCGTACGAAATGATGATGGACAGACTCGAAGATCTTGAACTACTCGCTATCGCTAAAG
>NZ_MCYD01000780.1:0-2892 GCF_002876325.1 Vibrio sp. 10N.261.52.A1 | reverse complement strand
ATTTAGGAAAAAAAACAAGCCCGAATTTCACATCCGAGCTTGTTGTTTTGATAAGGCGAATGAAGCCGTAATCTTATTGAAGTTAGGCTATTTTGCTTCGATGTGCTCAACCATTAACTGCAATGACTGGTTACCACGAAACTCGTTAATATCCAGCTTATAGGCAAGATGCACAGTTTTCACTGAAGCATCTGGCCAGCGACGTAAATCAACATTAAAAGCGATACCATCGATCATCACATTGGTTGGGTGGCCTTTGTAAAGTGGCTCTAACATCAACTTAAGGTGTTTTTCACCCACCAGCTTTTGGTGCAACACTTTAAACTCACCATCGAAGATTGGCTCTGGGAATGCTTGCCCCCAAGGACCACCTGCGCGCAGCGTCTCAGCGGTGTGCATAGAGAACTCTTCAGGTAACAACTCTCCGTCAGACAAGATAATGCCCTTAAGTGCCGTTTCTCCGAGTTCTTGTTTCACAACATCGTTGAACAGTTTGCTAAAGCGCTCAAAGTCCTTTTCCATGATCGTTAAGCCAGCCGCCATTGCGTGACCACCAAACTTAATAATCAAGCCTGGGTTTTGAGTGTCGATACGGTCTAGTGCATCGCGCATGTGCAAACCTGGTATCGAGCGGCAAGAGCCCTTAATGCTCCCTTCTCCACCATCGGCGAACGCAATCACAGGGCGATGGTATTTGTCTTTGATACGCGAAGCCAAAATACCAATCACACCTTGGTGCCAATCACGTTGGAATAGTGCCAAACCAGAAGGTAGGTCGTCTTTACCAAACTCAAGGCGTTCACAGAAAGCCATCGCTTCTTGCTTCATGCCCTCTTCGATCTCTTTACGAGTCTGGTTTAAACCATCAAGCTCGCTCGCCATGCGACGTGCTGCGTGGATGTTGTTGCTCATCAGTAGCTCAACACCAAACGACATGTCATCCAATCGACCAGCAGCGTTAATACGAGGACCCAAAGCAAAACCAAAATCAGAAGCGACTAAACGTTTCGCATCTCGCTTGGCAATCTCAATCAAGGCTTGAATACCCGGACGAGCTTTACCCGCTCGAATACGTTGCAAGCCTTGGTGTACTAAAATTCGGTTGTTTTCATCAAGTGGCACCACGTCCGCAACCGTACCTAAAGCGACAAGGTCAATCAGCTCCATCAACTTAGGCTCTGTCATGCCACGTTCAGCAAACCAATTTAGTTTACGCATGTGCACACACAGTGCCATCATCAGGTAGAAAGCCACGCCAACACCAGCGAGCGCTTTAGACGGAAATGCACAGCTCTCTAAATTCGGGTTCACCATCGCATCAACCATAGGCAATTCACTGCCCGGTAAGTGATGGTCAGTGACCAGAACTTCTAAACCTTTCTCTTTGGCAAAACGCACCCCTTCAATCGAAGAGACACCATTATCAACCGTCATGATCACTTCCGCACCAATCTCGATTGCTTGTTCCACCACTTCAGGGCTAAGACCGTAACCATCTTCAAAACGGTTAGGAACTAGGTAATCAACATTTGAACTGCCTAGCATACGCAGCGCAAGTACCGACAGCGCAGAGCTGGTTGCTCCATCGGCATCAAAGTCGCCAACCACAATAATGCGTTTTTGATGCTGAATCGCCTTAAACAACAATTCAACGGCAGCATCGATTCCGCCCAGTTTTTGATAGGAGTGTAGACCTTTCGCTGCAGTCTCAAGTTGGTCTGCACTGTTGACTCCACGGCTCACGTAGATGCGTTTTAACAGATCTGGTAAATGAGCAGGTAAAACGGAAATGTCGACCTCAGGACGGCGTTGAATCTCTATCATATAAAAATGGGCCTGATATCAATCAGGCCACTCCTTAAATCAAAAACATGGGAATAAATAAGTAATACAGTCGCCATATTAACTGATGGCGACTGTGACAGCTCTGCTAGAGACTAAGACTACTGCTCTAAACGCTGAAGCAGTTGTGCAGGTGGTAAGTAACCACTCACCAACTCACCGCTTGCCAATACGATAGCAGGTGTACCATTAATACCAAGCTCACGACCTAGTTGGTACTGCTTAGCAATGATCTGTTTCTTCTCTTCAAGGTCTTTATTTGAAACTGGCATCTTACGCTCTACCTTAGCATTGTGCATTGCGGCTTTTGGATCGTCAGAAGCCCAGATCGCCGCCATTTGGTCTGCTACTTGGCCTGTACCACCTTGACGTGGGTATGCCATGTAACGCACCGTGATACCTAGGTCATTGTAGCCCTGCATTTGGCTGTGAAGACGAACGCAGTAGCCACAAGTGATGTCAGTAAACACAGTCACAACATACTTTTCGTTGTCTGCTTTGTATTCGATAACTGTATCAGACAGTGCCGCTACTTTCTCAGCATTGATAGGCGCTTGACGCTCTGCTAATACATCGCTGAATTTACCGTTCTCATCCAGAGAGTAAAGTGTACCGGCTAGAAAATGATCGCCCGCTGGAGATGAGAAGATAATGCCACTGTTGGTTTGAATCTCTAGCAGGCCATCAATATCTGAAGGAACAATCTTGTTCACCTTGATACCGATTTTTTCAAAACGCTTGGTGAGCGCCGCAGTATCAATATCTTGAGCTGAAGCAACCTCTGCGGCTGTTGTGGTTTGTTCTACTTTCGCTTCTGATGCATTACATGCAGTGATCATCAGCGGCAGCGCTAATAGAGGAAGACGGCGTAATACGCTCATTAAGTTCACCTTAAAAATAAATGGATTTAAGCACGAGGGTGATGCTGAGTATGAATTTGCTTCAGCCTTTCAGTCGCCACGTGAGTATAAATTTGGGTTGTCGATAAGTCACTATGCCCAAGTAACATCTGTACGACCCTAAGATCGGCACCATAGTTCAGTAAATGAG
>NZ_MCYD01000779.1:2062-2416 GCF_002876325.1 Vibrio sp. 10N.261.52.A1 | reverse complement strand
TTATAAGGGTAACCCTAATGTCCACAAAACGAAAGTGCAAGATATTCATCAACGACGTCGAAGTTTTAATCCAAAACAGCAAACAATCAGCAGACACTGTGTCAGGCAAAATGTACGTCACAATGACTGACATTGACGTACCTGACGAAAAGTCCACCTCAGGATACTTCATCAATACTGCGAGACCAATGACTGATTGCCTAGATGTATGGCTTCAACGCTTCAAAGGCTCCTTAAAATCTCATAGAGAGTATGCAAAACTCAACAAAGACATCAAAGTAGCTACAGGCAATATCATTAAAACCATCAATGCTGGTGATAAAGGTAAAAAAGCCATTGGGTGCTTCATTGCTG
>NZ_MCYD01000779.1:0-1380 GCF_002876325.1 Vibrio sp. 10N.261.52.A1 | reverse complement strand
TTGGGTGCTTCATTGCTGTATTCGACAAGCAAAAGATTTCGTTTGAAGTACACTACAACAGCCCCAAGCTCTTCTATGTAGAGGATGTTGTCACTAAGCATAATATTCACAATCAGCGAGAAACTGAGCTTCTAACCCTTTCTGAAGGCAATACAAATATAGCTTCGCTTTTTCCTGTAACTCAAAGCAAAGCGACAGTGCGTCGTAGAACAAACAGCAAGCTGACGCTACAGGATGAAGAGGATATCTTACATGCATTGAAGATGGGCAATAAGCAAAAAGATATCGCTGCTCGCTTTCAGGTGTCACAGCCGATTGTTAGCAAGCTAAAGGCTAAGTTCACTTCACAAGGACTGCTAAAGTAAGTGGCTCAGCTAGAGGCTTTGTCGTGATTAACGTTCTGATTTTTGCCTAACTTTGCTAAGCATTAGCGCTTTTGAACAAACTAGTTAAAAAGCACTAAAAATAGCTATTTTTAAAGCAAAAAGTTAATAAAAAAGCGCCAAAACCAACGATTTCTGTTAGTTTTTAGCGCTTTTTGTTTTGTTAGGAGTAATGCACTACAAAACCCAACTCGTAGGCTACTGAGACAGGAAGTTCCGTTGTTCCTTTTCTTCTCAGCACACTTTGAGAGATTACTCTCCAAGGTATTTGAAGATAAGTTACAAGCAGTTCATTTTATGGAAGTTGTTCAACCTAAAATATAGCTTTCAGTTAACCTAGGGAGCTATTGCCCCCTAATGTCTTAGCTATTAATAACGCTATACACCGCCATATCAAAATAGGCAGACTTGAGATAGCAATGCCCAAGTAAACAACGAGTTATGAGATAATTCAATTCAAGGCTCGTTATGTCTTATTGCGACTCTCTTGTGACTTCAACTTTTTTCTGGACTTTGAAACCTTCAGCAGTAGAGTAAATGTCACATCTGTAAACGTTACCAAAATACCCCACAACATCTAGTTGTTCTTCCACCCCATCACAATGTCCAATTACAGCTATAAACATTGCTTTTAAATCTGTAGAAGTAGTGCTTTCGATTGTCTCATCAGTAACAGGGGCAAGATTAAGTTCAAACCCCTCAAACGAAGCTCGAATATCGCAATTGAATGTTGAACTGAAATTAGCAATGCAAGAAGCAATCTCATCAACAGATTCAGCTAAGTTCATTTGGGCATAAAATAGTTTCGTCAACGGCTCTTTGATACAAGTATTCATAAGTTTTTCCCTTTTAGTTTTAGCAGAAGCCCAACTTCTACTTTTCAATAGATACAAAAAAGCCCAAGGCGAAATGCCTCAGGCTTTAGTTCACAACGGTTTAGTTCTAGCTTTAATCTAGTAGTATTTTCTTCTAACACATATTTTCGTGAGCGTTGCAG
>NZ_MCYD01000778.1:0-1365 GCF_002876325.1 Vibrio sp. 10N.261.52.A1 | reverse complement strand
ATATACAAGCACAAGGATTCGTTTTGGACGCACAAGCTCAAAGTCTTGCAGAACAGAGAGATACATTAATCGCTCAAAATCGGGTTGAGTACTATGACCTTCTTAACCAGCTAAATAGTCAAATTGTTGAAATCAGACAAGAGTTAATAAAGGCCAAAGAGCGGCAGCGTGTTCAAGCACTTCGCTCGCCTGTCGATGGCGTTGTTCAACAGTTAAATATTCATACTCTTGGAGGTGTGGTATCGCCAGCACAAGCACTGATGGTGGTTGTTCCTCAAAACTCTCACTTAGAGGCTGAAGTGAATATTCTCAACAAAGATATTGGATTTGTTAGGGCGGGACAGCCTGTCGAAATTAAGATTGATAGTTTTCCTTTCACTAAATACGGCACGATTTCGGGGGAACTCCTTCATGTATCGAAAGATGCGGTTGAAGACGAGCGTTTAGGTTATGTGTTTCCAGCCAGAATTCGTTTGGAAAGCAATGAAATACTTGTGGAAGACACATGGGTTCCTCTTGGGGCGGGGATGAGCTTGGCTGCTGAGATTAAAACGGGCTCAAGAAGACTAATTGAATACCTGCTAAGCCCCCTTCAACAGTATCAGTCTGAAGCAATGAGGGAGCGATGATTATGCTCAGTACAGGTACATCAAGTGGCCTATTGTGCTTGAGTTATGTCGCAAAACAATTTAGTCAACCTATTGAAGTAAATCACCTTAAGCACAAATTGGGCGATGCTGTTTGTGAGCTCGATAGTATTAATTTGCAACGATGCGCACAATGGATTGGTTTGAAGGCCATGGAAGTTAACTACAGTTTAGATGAGTTAATCAGTACGCCTTTACCTGCCATCGTTCGTTTAGATGTTGGGTACAAAGTATTAGTCTCTTCAACGCGTACACACGTTACCTTGTATTGCCCTATTGAGAGTCGTATTCATAAGTACTCATTCGAGACGTTTTCTAAGCAATGGCAAGGTGTCTTGTTCTTATTTGCTGAAACTGATCTCAAATCGGAAGATGTCTCTTTTGGGTTTAGTTGGTTTTTCCCCACGCTAAAAAAGCATGCAGCCCAGCTGAAGAAGGTCATTTTATTTTCGCTTTTAATCCAGCTCATTGCCTTGGTCACGCCATTACTGTTTGCCAATGTTATTGACCGTGTTCTGGTGAGTAGGAGTCTAACTAGCTTACATGTGTTGGGGCTAGCATTGTTCGCTTTGGCCGTATTCGAACCCATTTTTAGCTATATGCGTAGCTGGCTATACGCCAACCTGGCGAGCCGAATTAATTCAGAACTTAGCGCTCGCTTATATTCTCATTTGTCCAGTTTGCCGATGAGCTATTTTAATCATCGGCAAACTGGACA
>NZ_MCYD01000777.1:0-10746 GCF_002876325.1 Vibrio sp. 10N.261.52.A1 | reverse complement strand
TCAACTTGAACCGGTAACTGTTGGGTATCCTCTTGCCAGGTTGCGCTAATCAATTGACTTGCTGTTAATGAGTACCCAAGTTCTTCGGGTAGAGGCAAGGCGAGTTCTGTGTCTTTATTGATAGTGACGCTCGCACCTGTCGGTTGTTGAGAAACCAGTGAACAGGCATTGAGTAGGAAGCTAAATACGACAGCGAGTGCTATCTTGATTGTCTTGTTCATCTAAAGGCCTCGCGAGGTTTGGTTTTTTCTGTGGTTTGTTTGCTGTTGATTGCGAGTGGAGAAAGTAGCCATGCCACAGAAATACCAGTTAACACGGTAATCCCGAAGCTATGAATCGCATGAGTCTGACTGAGTGACAGTAAGCCGAATGACAGCAGTGTCGTGAGGCCAGATAAAGTGATTGCTAATAGGGTGCTCAGCGACTTCTTCTGCTCCGCAAAAAACAGGGTGTAGTCGATACCAATCCCTAAAATCAGAATTAAGCCAAGCAGATTAAATAGGTTCAATGTTGAGCCTAAAACGCCAGTCACCGCTAACCCCGCTACACCTGCAATAAGAGATGGCAGAAGCATTAATAGGCTTTGTTTCACGCCATATCGCCATCCTAGCACCATGCCAATAGCAGCGAAGGCAATCAATAATAGCTCGGTAATTTTGACGCGGTACTCAGCAAAAAGAGAGGAGATTTCATCTGCTTTATTGAGGTATTTCACACCTTGTTGCTGAGCGAAGTCTGACTCTAACCACTGTGAGAATAGTTCCGTGTTAGTGACGTCTTTGACCATGATAACCGACGCTGCTTGGTTATTGATTGGTTTTAACCAAAGCGGGCGAATAGGCTCTGATACAGGCGACGATAGAAACTCATCGAGCGTGATCGGACTGTATTTAGGAAGCTCTGGGAAGCTCGGCCAGCCAAGCGTAGTTTGTAGTGTGGCGCTTTGACTATCATAAAGCTGCTTAACCAGCTGATAGTTATGGTGTTGTGCTTGTTCACTTGGCAGGTGTTGATTGACGCTGCGATAGCCTGAGATAGCTTGCTGAGCGACTAAGTTATCAAGATTAGAACTGATCAATGCTAACTTATTGAGCAGCGCTTGGTTGCTTTCGGCAGTAACTAGCAGCATGTTCTGAGCACTACCTAAACCAGATATCTCAGAGATAGCTTGCTCTTGTTGTTTTAGCTCGTCAGGCATTGCTTGAAGCTGCCTGATATCGTCGTCGTAGCGAACCTGAGTGATTGACGCCAAACTTAAGACGGTCACTATCAATGGCAAGCCGATTCTAAACCTAGGATGGCTCCACAAGTTTAACCATGTGTGCCAAAGGCCAGCCAAAGGAAGCGCTCGTTCTTGGCTCGGTTTAGAGGCCAACACGGGGTACCAACACACCACGCTTGCGTAGGCGGCGATAAGTCCGATGGACGAGAATAGTGCAAGTTGTTGTAGACCAGGGAAGGGCGCAACCAGCAGCCCTAAGTATCCGATTAAGCTAGTGATTAAACCTAGGGTGATGGCAACTAAGATGTGCTTTAGCCCTTTGTCACTCTGCCATTGGCTTCCTGCGGCCAAACGGTCAGTGAGGTAATGAAACGAGTAATCGATGGATACGCCAATCAAGCTCGCGCCAAACACCAAGCTGAATAGGTGGACCTTGCCAAAGATAGCGACGGTGCTCGCCAATGCGACCAATAACCCCGTGCTAATTGAGAGTAAAGACAAGGCAAGTGGGAGTGCGCTACGAAACGTTAACCACACCAATAAAATTACGCCCGCTAATGACCCTAAACCAATAGTGCTGATTTCAGATTTCGCACTTTGGGTGCCGTAATTTGCGTAGAAAACCACGCCAGTGTGCTGAACTTTAACGTCAAATTGCTTCTCAATGTCTCGCTCTAAAGTATCTAGCGCGGGTAGTTGTTCTTGAATCGCCAGGCTATAAGGAGAGCCCGCCAGCGTTGCGGTAACGAGGATATGTGATTGCTCTTGAGATTGAGCGGTGAGATAGCCATCTTTAAGTCCAAAGTTACTCGAGCGGGTGCCAACCTCGCTTATATAGTCACGAAATAACAGGAATGGGTCTAAGGTGAGCTCGGTCGCTGTCACGCCTGAAAAAGGGTTGTACAAGGATTGAATCACATACTGAGCACGTGACTCAGGTGTGAGCGTAAGAGTCTCTTTTTGTTGCTCTGTTAGTAGTTGAGCTCGATGACGGAAGTAGAAGTCACTCCATTGGCTTTGTGTGCTTGAGTTAATTTTACCTTGCACGTGTTTGAAGAGTACTGATCCACCTGAAAACGCGTCATGATTGAGTGCTTTTTCAAAGACTTTGGTTGCTGCGATGGTGTTCTTGATGTCTGATCCACTTAAGATGAATACGACCTCTTCACTCATCGAGTTGGAAATCTGCTGGAAAGCTTGTTCAACCATAGGATCTTGCTGATTTTCAGGCAGCAATTTCATGATGTTGCTTTCGATAGGCACTGAAGAAGAAAAAGCGAACTGTTTAATCAACAGTCCGCTGAATAGTGCCACAATCACTAGCCAAACAAGGGCGAGCTTAGAGCTGAAATTGTTGCGCTTCGGCATCTGACAATACTTCCGGTTGATGGCTTAGCTGACTGAATTCGATCACCGTGCTATCTCCGCGAATCTCTTTTAACTCAATACGCTCAATATCACTGTTACCTTGCAGTGTGATGGCCTCAAATACGGCATTCATAGGTGCGCTTTTGGGCTTAAGAGTCAGTGTCCAAGATCCTGTGTTTTGGTCTGAGCTTTGCGCCGTTGCAGGCTGGAATGACAGTGAGAATTGGTCTTGAAGTTTTTGTGTATCACCGTGGAACACAGATAGGAAAATATGGCTGAAATAAAACGCCATTGGGTTTTCTTTATCAGTGATGATCTTTGCGGGCTGGTCGGCAAACCTTTGGCTCAACTTGTTGTCGGTGAGCACTAAGTTCACCGGAAACGGTGTGGTTTGTGTCCAGAGTAAGCCATTTGATTTGTCTAATAGGAATGTACCTTGCGACGTCAGAGGCTGGGCGAACATCTCCATATTGCGCGTTTGAGTAAACTCGCCACGAACAATGCTATTTTGGCTGAGTACCGTTTGCAGCTCTGAGATAGAACTGACAGCAGCAGTGTTCTCTTTGGCGTTTACAAGGCCACTCGTCATTATCGCAGTAAGCCCAAGTAGTAGGATATTGATGTGTTTGCGGCTGCGCTTAAACAGATTCATGATTCACCTGCTGTGAGCTAGAAGCTTGGGATTGATGTTCAGCTGCGAGAGGTAAGCAGCCATACTGGTGCCAGTGTTCTACCTTGTCAGTAAACACTTTCGGTGAAGCAAAGCACATCTCTTGCTCTTCAATGGTTACCGCAACCTGCATGGTGTGAGCGCGTGTCATGCGAGCACCCGTTAGAGCATCATAAATTTCATAATCAACGCGCAGGCGGTTTTCCCACTCGGTGAGCTTCGCCGTGACCTTAATCTTGTGATTAAACGGTATCGCTTTGATGTATTTTACGCGGGTATCGATGATCGGCCACATGTAGCCTGAGTCCTTCATCTCATGGTAGTTGTACTCAATCTTATCCATCATGATGCGTCTTACTTCTTCAAAGAATCGGAAGTAGTTGCCGTGATAGATCACGCCCATTGGGTCGGCATCTTGGAATGAGGTAACAAGTGTCACCTCAGATTGTAATGGATGAAGGATTTCAGACATAAATCGCTCTCAACAATATTGCGTAAAGGGTTGGCTACTTTATGAGGTCATGACTCTATGAATAAAGTGACCAGTGTTGATTTTGAATACGAGAAATAAAGTGGCGCAGATCGTCTTCAAGCGGGCGGTCCTCGACAATAAACTCGAACTCTTTCAGTACTTCGTCGCGAATGTGCTTGAGGTTCTCACTCATATGGTGCTCATCAAGCTCATTGTGGCGTTTACGAAGTTCAAGCGCTTGCGTACCGGCTAGAAGTGATGCTGCTGCCACTTGCTCTGTTAGCTCTAGAACGCGTAAACAGTCACGAGCTGCGATGGTGCCCATGCTCACTTTGTCTTGGTTGTGACACTCAGTCGAACGAGAGAACACGCTTGCAGGCATCGTGTGTTTCAATGCTTCTGCTGTCCAAGCTGACACGCCGATCTGTACCGCTTTGAAGCCGTGGTTGATTGGTTTACGTTCGCCTTCAGCACCCGTTAGGTTGAATGGCAAGCCGTTGTTGAACTTGTAATCCATTAGCTGGGCCATTTGGCGGTCAAGCAGGTCTGCAAGGTTGGCTACGGCAGTTTTTAGTGTATCCATTGCCATCGCGATATGACCACCATAGAAGTGTCCACCGTGTAGTACGCGTTCATTATCACCATCGATAATTGGGTTGTCGTTGGCACTGTTTAGTTCGTTCTCGATCATCTGGCGAAGCCAAGGCAGAGAGTCCTGAACCACACCGATAACATGTGGCGCACAGCGCAGAGAGTAACGATCTTGTAGGCGATCACTGTTGCGTGGCGGGCGATCTGCTTGCAGATCATCACGCAGCCATGCCGCAACCTGTTGTTGACCTGGATGAGGTTTCACAGCAAACAGCGCTTCATCGAAGTGGAAGTCATTACCGTGCATACCGACCGATACCATAGCCGTGATCTTAGTTGACAGCTGAGCTAGGTATTCTGCACGCTTGTAAGCGATACAAGCCAAAGCAGTCATAACAGAAGTACCATTCATCAATGCCAAACCTTCTTTTGGCTTAAGCTTGATAGGGCTAATGCCTAGCTCTTTGTAGACATCACTGGTTGGGCGCACTTCACCTTTGTAGATTACATCACGCTCACCAATTAGCGCTGCTGCTAAGTAAGACAGAGGTGTTAAGTCGCCACTAGCACCCACCGATCCTTCTTGAGGAATGCGCGGCGAGATGTCTTGGTTGATTAGGGTAACGATCTGGTTGAGCAGATCGTGAGTCACACCAGACACACCTTGTGACAGCGAACACAGGCGCGTTGCTAATACCGCACGAGATTGCTCGTGAGACAGTGTTTCACCTAAACCACAACCGTGGAAACGCGTCAGATGCAGAGGTAGTTCATCGACAAGGTTTGGCGGAATCGCAACGGTACAGGAGTCACCATAACCTGTCGTTACGCCGTAAATCACGCCTTCTTCTTTCAGTAGGCGTTCTAGGAATGCAACACCGCGGTCGATTTTTGAAGTGAACTCGTCACTGGTGTTCATCGAGGCTTTTGCGCCCTGTGAGATAGCGACAACGTCCTCGATAGTGAGGCGTTCGGCACCAAAGGTGATGCTATTTGGATTCTTTTTCGTCATGGTGCTTGCTCAATGTCCAAAAATTAAAAAAGTTGTACCACTGAAGCGGTGCTTTCAGTGTGTAGTGCTGAAGTCGATCTGCGTATTGCTGAACGACTTGCTTTAAAGATTGTTCGCGTGTCTTTCTTGGAAGTTCGATTCTGTCGCTAAAATGCTCGAAATAGACATTAAAGTGCGGCTTTGCTTGTGAATCGTCACGTAACCCAAATAGCAAAAATACGGGTGCTTTGAGTACAGAGGCTAACATAAATGGCCCTTGAGGGAACGGGGCTTCCTTACCTAAGAACTCTGCCCATACCGATCGGCTCTCTTTGCTGGTGGAAGTTCTATCACCAACAATCACGATCCACTCACCTTGCTCTAACTTCTGCTGTAAAAGGATAGCCGTATCAGGTCCCATCGAAGTTACTTGGATCAGGTTTAAGTCAGACTGCGGGTTAACCGCTTTCATCACTGAGTTAAAACGCTCAGCGTGCTCAGTGAACACCAGCGCATTGATTTTGATGTTTGAGTGTCTGCGACCTAAAGCGCGACATAATTCAATGTTGCCTAGGTGTGAGCCTAAAATCAGCACACCTTGCTTATTTGCCACCATGTTTTCGAATTGGTCTTGGCCTTGGATGGTGAGGTTCTCTACTGAGAAATCGCCTTTCCATGCCGCAAGCTTGTCGAGCATGGTATGCCCAAACGAAAGCAGATGGTTGTAGCTGGTTAGTTCGCCGGGTAACTCAATATTTTGCTGTTCCGCATAGGCCTTCAACTGAAACAAGTATTGCTCAGAAGCGTTTCGCGCGCGCTTGCCCGTTAAGTGGTAGTAACGCATCACACAACGTAGAATGAGGTTGAACACACCGCGACCTAACAAGGTATAAATGGCTAATAACAGTTTGATACCTAAAACGGTGCCGCGTTCCTGGGTGCGAGACCAGTGCGGTTGCTCTGAAGTTTGCTGTTCTGAATCCGTCGATGAAGCTTGGTAACTTTCAGCAGAATCGGATTTGAAATGGCGAGCAATCAGTTTTGGTGCTCTTGGCAGCATGCCGAAGAACAGGCGCGTATGCATCCAACTGATTTTGATGTTATCCCACAATGCATCGAAATGAGAGATGCCGTTTTCAGGATAGATGACTCGAGTTTCAACGAAGTCTATGTCGCAGCCTTCCCAATACAGGCGAACCAATATCTCGATATCGAAGTCCATTCGAGACCCAACATCGTATTTGCTAAGTACCGCTTGTGTTTGGTTGATAGGGTACGCTCTAAAGCCACACATGCTGTCTTTAATTGATAAAGAAAGGGTTTCTATCCATACCCAAATGTGTGTCGCGTAGCGCCCGTACAGTCTCGCCTTGGGCACACTCTCGTCGTAGACAGGCTGGCCTGATATCAGACGTTGTGGCTTAGCTTGTGAGGCCTCAATTAATGTTGGTAAGGCTTCAAGGTCGTGTTGTCCGTCAGCATCAATTTGAATGGCGTGGCTAAAGCCGAGTTCGTGTGCTTTTTTGATACCGGCCTTTACTGCACCGCCTTTGCCTTGGTTCTGCTCAAGTGTCACCAAGGTTACGTGTGAGTGCTCTGCAAGAGGAGCCAGAAACTGTTTTGTGGTCAGTTCACTGCCATCGTCGACGATGATTATCGGCAACTCAAAATGATGGAGTGACGACACCACAGCTGGCATGGTTGCGCCATGGTTAAAGCACGGGATAAGGAAGCAAGCTTTGTAGCTGCTTTCTTCTGTTGGGCGTTGAGAAGTAGCCTCGATGGGAGCGCTATTCACTTTTTTCTCCCAGCTTCATTTTGCCTGAAGAGTGGGTCTGTTCACCGTTGTTCGAGGTGTAACTAAAGCTCAGCTTGTCTTTGTCAGCATCCCATTTGAGTGATAGCTGGATTGTAGCGTCAGGCAGGATAGGCTCTTGGAACTTAATGACTTCCATACCTTTAAAGAAACCAGGAACGCCTAACTCTTGGACTGCGTAGTGAAGTGCCCAATCAATTTGCGTGACGCCCGGTAGAATAGGGAAGCTCTTGAAGTGCCCCTTAAAATCGGTGATATCTCCGCTAACATGAAGTGTCAGGGTCGATTCATTTTCTACCGTGTCTACAGCAATGATGTTTGGTTTTCTTTTATCCATAGGGTGTGCTTAGAATCCTTGGGCAAATATTGGTTCTTTGACAAAAATATAAAAAGATAATCTCAGTGTAAAATACGATCAGCGGTTTCTATGATTTTATTAGCTGTTCTATGTGAGATGTTAATCGCTTGCCTTGGCTGTTGAGAGGAATCTCATCAACAATACGATACTTTCGTGGGATAGCGATTGGCTCTAACCACTTTCTGAGCTCTGTGCGTAGCATCAACCAGAATTTACCTTTACTTATGGTCGATAGAGTGGCTTGGCCTTCATCTGATAATACCAAAACCGAGGCTAGGATGAGGCGCTCTGGTTCTTCAAATGGAATCACCACACACTCGCTTATCCAAGGCAGTTGCTCAAGGCGCTTTTCTACTTCAACCAGTGATACTCGTTTCTCTTCAATCTTGATCACTCGGTCCGTTCGACCTTTCAAAATGAATTGATTGTCTGAGACCATTTCGCACTCGTCGGCGGTTTGATACCAGTTGTTTCTATCGATATATGGCGACAATAACTTAATGCAATTCTCACTGTTGAGACTAGCCTCAATACAGTCAAAAAGCTGCCAAGGGGTTTGAGCGCTCTCTTGTTGGCGAAAAGCGATGCCACCGGTCTCTGTGCTGCCAAATACCTCTATTGGTAAATGTCCTAGTAAATCTCGTGACTGATGAGCCGACTCGGTAGGCAGTGGACCACCCGAAGAGAAGACTCCGGCAAGTTGTACCTTGTTGGTCTCATGCTTTAATCGCTTCAGTAGCGCAGGGCTGCTGATCAGCACACAGTTTTTATTGGCATGAGACAGAATTTGTTCAGGGTATTCTAGGTTGTTACGAGCAAACGGAATACCAGAGCAGAGTGGCCATAAGATTCTAAACAGTAAGCCATAGATATGTTGATGCGAAACCGTGCTTTGAACTTGGTTACCTTTGAGCAGCTTACCCCAGTTTTTATCTAACTGAGTCGTCTCAATATCTAAGAGCTCTAGCGTTTTATTTATCGCTTTTGGCGTCCCGCTTGAACCTGAAGTGAACAGGGTCAAATGGGTGGCTGCCAAATCAATGGCCGGTAGACTATTGGACAGAGATGTTTCTACTTCAGTGCTTGAATTCAATAAGGCTTGAATATTGCGAACGTCAGCCACCTCAACTACGCCAATTGAATCATCAACTAACAAGCAATCAAAATGTTCACTTAGCTCGGTAAGTGCACAAGGTTGATAGTTGCCTGGTAAAATAATGTGTTTGTTCGCAGCTGCAGATGCTAAGAACGCCACTGAGAACAGATAGCTGTCTTGGGTACAAATCGCGACTCGCTGAACAGCCGATGAGCTCAATTGCCATATGAGTTTCGATAAGTCGTCGTTAAAGGTTTGCCACGTAATCTCGCTATTGTCATCAAAGCAGACAATAGATTCGGGCACTCGGTTTTGAGTGAGAAGCTCAGACAGCGAGGTGTAAGATACGGTTTGGGTCATAACAATTTAACTCTGACGAATGCGTTGTCTCACTATCCACTCCCCTGCAAAGAGCACCCCTGCAAACACATAGCTGAGTAAGCCATTATATAGGGTCCATACTTCTAACGGTTGGAAGCAGGTGTATAAAGCAATAGAGCCATTAATAACAAAGAACAAGCACCAGACTTTGGTGACTTTTCTTGTGTAATCAATGCCACTTTGGGGAAGCTCTGGCTCTTGAAGGCGAGCAAGACGTTCGATGATCGTTTGTGGCTGCCATAGGCTTGAAGCAAAGACAGCCAGCATACAAACATTAACGATAACGGGGTAATAGGTTAGCCAGCCATGCTGTTTAAAGGCCAAACCTAATGTCAGCAGAACAATACCAGCACTTCCACTGATCCAAGCTAGGTGTTTTAGCTCTTTGATTTTTGCCTGACCGCCAGTAAAAATGCGAACAGCAAAGATAACGCCCAAGGCGATACCTACGGTTTGCAGGCCAAACTTGTTGAGTCCAAAGTAAACCGCTATTGGATAAGTGAAAAGTATGATTGCCGACAGTAAAGTCAGCAGAGGACGCACTATGCGTCCTTCAATAGTTCAACCACAGACTCTACAACGTCATTAACGGTGCGTACTGCTTTGAACTCTTCAGGTTTGATCTTTTTACCTGTTACGTTCTGGAGGTGAACGACTAAATCAACCGCATCAATGCTGTCTAGGTCTAGATCAAGATAGAGATGAGCTTCCGGAGTGATATCTTCAGCATCAAGCTCGAACAGCTCAATCAGCGCATCTTTAACCTGGTTGTATACTTCTTGTTGGTTAGCTTGTGTCATAAAGATCTGTCTAGTTGTTCGTTTGAGATGAGATGTAGTTTGCTAGATTTGCAACCGACGCAAAATGCTCGCGAGTGTTTGAATCGTCAGCATCAATAACGATGTTGTACTTCTTCTTGATAGCAAGGCCAAGCTCTAGTGCATCAATAGAATCTAGCCCTAGTCCATCACCAAACAGTGGAGCTTCCGTTTCAATCTCATCAATGCTCATGTCTTCAAGATTTAGTGCGTCGATGATCAGTTGTTTCAGTTCGTTGTGTAATGTTTCCACTTTGGCCTACTTAATGCTTTATCTAAATGCTGCTTTAAGGGGGCGATTCTACATGACGTGAAGTATTTTCGAAATGCTGATATCGCCAGTTATGTTATTGATGCACTAAATATTTTCTTCGGAAGGGAAAATTGTTTGTGCAAGATGATGATTAAGGCGTCTTGCTGCCGAAGTTAAATTATTCGAGCTTTCAATAAATGGTGCGACTTCTATTTTACCTTTCACCGCGACATGAAAAAAGGGCTTCGTTACTGGAACTTGATACCATTTTTTCTCTTTCGTTAAGAATGTTGGAGAAACTGTAATATGAATTATACGTAGATCCGTTTGTGTTCGGGTGGCAATTTGCGCGGCACCACGCTGTAAGGATGGTTCAATTCCGGGCGTAGTGCGAGTGCCTTCGGGAAAAACTAGTAGGACATTACCGCGCGAAAAGCGCTCTTCACAACGTTCTAAAAGATCGTCGGGAGCCTGATTGGGTATGTAGCCCGCGGCTTTGACGATCCTTTTCATAAATGGGTTTTCCCAAATGGCAGCTTTAACCAAACAGTCACATTGAGGAAGTTGTGAGGCGATTAGCACGTAGTCTATTAAGCTCGGGTGATTCGCAACAATAATGCAGTTTCGGTCTTCACGCAGTAACTCAGCACCATCAATTCGGTAGTCAATTGCGCCTGTGAATTTCATGATCTGGCAGAAGGCATTGAATG
>NZ_MCYD01000776.1:0-511 GCF_002876325.1 Vibrio sp. 10N.261.52.A1 | reverse complement strand
ATTGAGACTTCCATTATTAAGAGAACACAGTAGAATGCGACCACCCACCTAAATAGGACTTATTCTCATTAAAATGACCAATTCAGATGACACTATTAGCCGTTCTTGGCTGATAACTCAAGTAAAAAAACACAAGTCCAAATTGGTGTTTGCCAACATCATCGCCGTACTCGCGACATTAATTAGCGTCCCTATCCCACTACTTATGCCACTGATGGTAGATGAGGTACTTCTCGACAAGCCAGCATCTGGGCTTGAGATGATGAACCATCTATTGCCAACCTCAATGCAAACTCCTACCGGCTATATTGCATTAACCCTATTACTTGTCATTTTGATGCGTACCGTCAGCCAAGGGCTTAACATCCTTCAAGGACGTCAGTTCACTCTAGTCTCTAAAACCATCACTTATAAGATGCGCAGCAAAATGATCGACAAACTCGGTCGCATCAGCATCAGACAATACGAGACAAAAGGCAGTGGCGGCATCAATGCTCACTTAATCACAGAC
>NZ_MCYD01000775.1:0-8907 GCF_002876325.1 Vibrio sp. 10N.261.52.A1 | reverse complement strand
CAACCAAGCTGTTATTCAAAGGTTCGAAGGACCAAGGCGTCATCATCCAAGGTGGATTCCGAGCGAATACGGGCATCATAGGTTTAGCGTATGTCGCCAATATCTACGGTAATCAAGGCGTGGCACTTGCGGCGATCTATGTTGCCTCAATTACTGTGCTCTACAACATCCAAGCCGTGATTGCCTTAACCCCTAAGGGCAAAGACACGGGCGATAAAGCCATTCAAGCGATAGCAAAGTCTATAACCAAGAACCCTCTTATTATCGCCATTTTCCTCGGTGTTTTCTGTTACGCACTGTCTGTTCCCATTCCTAAAATGGTGACTGATGCCGGACAATACTTGGCGAAAATGACCTTGCCTCTGGCTTTGCTGTGTACCGGTGGCTCATTGGATATCAGCTCTCTCAAACAGGAGAAACTCGCGACTTGGTTTTCCTCAAGTTACCGGTTAATTGCCTCGCCGTTACTTATCACATTGGCTGCATTGGCCTTAGGCTTTGAAGGGCTCGATCTTGGACTGATCTTCCTGATGAGCGCGGCACCAACCGCCGCTGCAAGTTATGTAATGGCACGAGCGATGGGCGGAAATGCAACGCTTGCTGCCAATATTATCGCGCTGACCACTTTAGGTTCGCTTATCACTTGTACGCTTGGTATTTTTGCACTTACTGCAATGGATTTAATATAGCTGCGACAGGCTTCAAAAAATCAATACAAGCCGTCATATAAAGGCCGAAACCCTTGATTTAACGCTAACTGGTTCAATACAAAGGCTGCTAGATTCTACGAAAATTTTCTTAGAGATCTGATATGTCTTCCGTTCAAAATACGCCTTCACAACGCATCGCCAGTATCGAGTTGGGTCGAGTGATTGCTATCTTGGCGATCATTGGCTTACATGGCCAAATGGCCCTTACTTATTGGCAAATCAATGACGTGCCATGGATTGGTTATATTCTCAACCAAACTGCTCGCTTTGCCGTACCTCTGTTCTTCCTAATTTCAGGTTATCTGATTCAACCTAAGCTCGTCTCATCTCCTTGGGAAACCGTCATCAATTACTCGAAACCACTGCTCAAGGTTTGGGTGGTATGGAGCATCATTTGCTTAGCGGTACCCTTCAACCTCGCTAGAGTTGAAGAGCTTGGTTATCTAGGTGAACGCCAAGGTTACTGGGGCTTTTTGATGAGCACACCGCTCAACTCTTTCTTAGAGGGCGGATTAGTGCATTTATGGTTTATTCCAGCTTTAGTTTTCGCTGTTTTGATCATCGCTTTGATGGTTGAGATGAATCTCGATAAGCTATTATTACCTCTTGCAGCTGCACTCTACATCTACGGTGTTTTAGCGGGAAGTTATACAAGCCTGACTGGACTAGAAGCACCTTTCTTTACCCGTAACGGCCCGTTCTTCAGTACATTAATAGTGACCTTAGGTTTCCTTATTCGTCAGCATCAATGGAAAGTGTCATCGGCTAAGGCGCTAGGTTTAATAGCACTAGGTATGGGCATTCATTTTGCTGAAGCGGCATGGCTGTCTAAATTCGACATCGCATTCAACATCCATGATTTATTGTTTGGTACTGCGCTATGGGGAATGGGCACGTTTATGTGGCTTCTAGCTAATCCAAACGTGGGCAATTATGGTTGGGTTCGTGCTATCTCAAATCGTATGCTGGGTATCTACGTTAGTCACCTATTAATCATCATCTTGTTGTTCAATGTCTGCGGTGTATTGGGCATTACGGAGCTAGCAAAAGACGTAACCGTATTCTTTGGCACTGTGTTACTCAGCTTTGGGTTGGTCGTTGTGATTGAGAAAAGCCCACTGCGACACATGCTGCTTCGTTAGCACCAACAAAATGGCGTGATTAACCTTCTCGGTTCAACTAGCCACAAAAAAGAAAGGCAAGATAACTTAGTATCTTGCCTTTTTTGTTCAGATAAAGAGTGAACTTGCGTCATTCATAAGGTGTTATCGGAACGCCATCGCGCCTTTACCTACCCCTTCATAAGCCACAATTTGTAGTGATTGGTTTTCAGTCAAACTTGGAGCAACTTGATCCGCAATGTAGCCTGCTAGTAACTCCACCGTGGTATCGGTTGGCAAGATTTCTGTTTCACTCTTAGCAATCGCTAACTCAAACTCACCTTGTGGCGCCGTGTAGCTAAAACCATAGTGGCTTTCGTCATTCACACTCTTGGCATGCTCGCTTAGGTTTAATGATGAAACAGAAACTTGGTCTTCTTTAGAGCCTAGATAGATGTCTTCCCAACGCTTAGCAAACGCTAGTTCACGTTGTTCATCACGCTGACCGTCAACCACAATTTCAACCGGAGAACGGTGGCCATGAGCAATACGCTGACAGTTACCATCGTGCTTTTTCAAACCATGGGTATAGTGGTAGAACGCACCATTAATGTTCTCGTGGCGAAGGGTGATCTCTAACCCTGTGACGTTGCTTGGAAGGTTATCGCGAAGAATGTCATAAACGTGTGCGGTCACGCTCTCGATTGTGATCGCCTCTGCATCAACCAGACAGTAAGCTTCATCAGGGCAGTGCAAGTGAAGACTCTTATCACCACGCAATACATCGACTTTTGCGTAGCCCGGTTTACTTGCTTGATGCACGATCGCTGCATTTTTCATTGGTAGCAGTAAACGGTGATCGACATGCTGATCAACAAGGTTTTTGATCTGTTTTTTGACTCTGCTAAAGTCTAAAACCATGCTCATTTCATTCAGTTCACCAGACATGGTGACATCTAAAATCCAACTATCTCCTACGACCCCTCTGTGTTCACAGATGTATGAAGAATCGATAACGGTAAGGTCTCTTACAAATAGGTTCAAGTGGAACTCCTTAGTGCTTTAATGAGATACGGGAGGCTGAATAATGTTCAGCAGGCACTTCGTCTCATTGATGTCTGATAAAATAGGACGGGCAGGATGTTACAACAAGCTTATAAAGTCCACCTTTTTACACCGTCATTCGAGAAATGAACAAACTACGCGCAATTTCCGCTAAAACATAGGC
This sequence comes from Vibrio sp. 10N.261.52.A1, assembly GCF_002876325.1. NCBI lineage: Bacteria > Pseudomonadati > Pseudomonadota > Gammaproteobacteria > Vibrionales > Vibrionaceae > Vibrio > Vibrio sp. 10N.261.52.A1. The sequence continues at coordinate 5,869 of NZ_MCYD01000775.1, read as the reverse complement.
CAGTCTCATACTAATAGCCATATTGCAGGTAGGGTTGCAAGCGCTTCACGTTACATTTTGCTTTAGCCATAAACGCGGCGACATTCCCGCGACATGCTGGAAAGCTCGCGAAAATCCAGAATAACTGTTGTACCCCACTTCATCCGCGACCCAGTTGATGGGCTTGTTTTGCAACAGCAACGATTGAGCCACAGACACACGCCACTTTTGGACATAATCACCCGGAGTTTCGCCCACCTCGCGCTTAAATGCTTCGATGAACTGAGTTCGAGACATCGCCGCCAATGAAGCCATTTTCGCTATCGAAAAGTGTCGAGCTGGCATTAGGTGAATGGCGGTCACTACCGGAGCAAGTCGTGGGTGAGCAAGCGCAGAAAATACGCCTTGATCGATTTGCTGTTGTTCAATGAGATGGCGGAAAATCAAAGCCATTAGCGCGTCACTCAACTTATCCATTAAGTACTGCTGGCCTGATAACTCTTGGTTCGATTCTCGAAACAGCACCTCAATCACCGGCATAAGGTTAGGTGCGTCTTCAAACGGAATCACGATCACGTCAGGAAGAGCAGACAACAGAGGATTCATTTGCCCTGAACGGTATTCCACACTCGCACACACAACTTCTGCACCGTCTCCAACCCCTTCAATCGCGTGTGGTGTGCTATTGGGTAAGTAGACGATACAAGGCTGAGAGAGCTTCCTGTGTTCCATACTAGAGCTCGATAGAGTCAACTCACCGGCACTCAATACATGAAGGTGCCCTTCTTTACCCTGTTGCGCGTTGAATGACGATACCCCACACAAGTTCCCAGAATAGAAAACACCGGTGCGTATCGAGAAGTGTTCCATCAACTGTGACAGCAGATCCATGCATCCTCCGAACGATTCGCTTACTTTTTAGTTCTTTTGTCCCTCTATAGACCGGACCAGTCGGCTAATTTATTTCATACAAGTTAACTAACACTGACAAGGAACTTGATATGTCACATTTAAAATCGACCAGTCAAAAAATCACTCTTACAGCCGCATTACTAGGCGCGAGCTTTTCACTAATGGCAGCTGACTTTGATATGAGCGTTGATAGTAACGACCTCGCGATTAAAGGCTACGACCCGGTTGCTTATTTCGACAGTAAAGGGCCAGTGAAAGGCACACCAGAGTTCACAGCTACGTACAAAAATGCCATTTATCAGTTTGTAAGCAGTGAAAACCGAGACCAATTCCGCGAAGATCCACAAGCCTATGCGCCTCAGTACGGTGGTTACTGCGCCTTTGGTGTGGCAATGGGTAAGAAGTTCGAAACCGACCCTTTAGCTTGGAAAGTAGAAGATGGAAAGTTGTACCTGAACTTAGACAAGTCAGTGCAAAAACGTTGGTTGGAGAACACACAAGAGTTCATCCAAGATGCGAACAACAATTGGACCACTATAAAAACGGTTGAAGCCTATAAGCTCTAGATAAATTGCCACTGCCCTCCCTTCTATAAACGGAAGACCCTCTGTCTTCCGTTTTTCCCAATATCATAGTAATCATATTCAATACGCAGCATCTTAGGACGCGAATCCAACCTATTTTTATTCTATACTCATGGCAGATAAGCTTTTCATTTCATGGAAGAATAATGATATTACCTAGGATTTTGGTACTTGGACTCTGCCTGTTTTCAACCCTCTCTTATGCGACTCCGTGGCAGTTCGTTAAAAGTGATGGTGGCATCACTATACATAAGCGTAATCACGGAAATGGTCTTGTTGAAGTTCGAGCGCAAATGCAGGTCGAAACCAGTTATTCAGGCTTTCTCTTATTGTTGGAAGACAGCGATAACGTACCGAATTGGATCGACAATGTGTCGCACAGTGAAGTATTAATGCAGATCTCTAGTAATGAGAATATCGTCTATACCCAGTTCAAAGCTCCCTGGCCAGCTCGTGACCGTGATATGGTGACGTATTCGAAATATGAAATAGAAGACGGTCAATTCACCCTAACCATTAAAGATGCATCTAATTACTTGGCTAAAGAGTCGGGGTATATTCGAATCAACGAGGTCGATGCGCTATGGGTTTTGCAGCCTCTAACCAATGGCCTGACCCACATCACCTATACGGCATATGCGAATGCGGGTGGTATTTTGCCTGACTGGTTAATGAATCGCTTATCAGCTAACAATGCATTCAGTACCTTCAAAAAGCTTAAAGACCAGCTTCCAAAGTACCAAGGGCAACAGCACCCTAACCTGGGCCAATAACTCGACATCAGGTCTGGCTTAAGGCATGCGACGATTAATTTCGTCTCGCCAGGTCACGCGCAAGGATCAATGCTAAGCCAAAGATCTGAAGAAAGAGCGCAATATTTTTATAGAGGGTCATCTGCTCTTCAAGAGCTTGGAGGAGTTCAGATAAGGTTAGATTATCAAGGTAGAAGTCATCGATACGTGTACGTTGTGATTGCTGAGCTTGGTTTATCAACATCATGATCTGAGAAAGGTTTTCGACGGTAATCTCTGGGACTTTGCCACTGACCCACGCACCAAGCTGACCACGCATTGCTTCTTCTAATTCCGGTGTCACCGCCGAATTTGAAGAGGTACTGATATCCATGTGCAACAACATAGATTCACGCTTACGTTCTAAGGTTTCAATCGTATTCCAAGCCAACTGAATCGAGTATACATTGCCCTGTTGACGCTCTCGATACTGAGCTTGTTCAACCACCATTTTGTCGAGCACTAGGCTCGACACAACAATAGCCAGAATATTCAGCACTAACCCTGTTAATACAATCATCCATGGTGGAGGGAGGCGTAACGCCATGCGTGTCCTTATATAAGCTTATCAAAAGGAAGATAAATCAAGTTTAGAACAACTAAAGACACCATGCTGGCAAAGGTCAAATACATGCCTTGCTTTCTTCCCTTCAGACTACGAGCAAGGATGCTTTTCCCATGAATAATACGACCAGCAACAAAAGCAACACCAATAACGTGGATCAGCCATACATTGGCGCCGTTGAACTCGAGCAACGCCATCAGTATCACGGTAATCGGAATATAGTCCATAGCATTACTTTGAGCGGAACGAGCCACTTGTAACGATTCAACACCACCATCTGCGTGTGCCACTTGATTCTTTCTTCTTTGCTTAATCACTTCAATAGAAAGCCATAACATGACCAAAGTGAGCAACGAAGCATATAACGCTGTAACCATTATCATTTCCTACTGGTTAGTTTATTCGGCGGACTACCTCAACGTATCTGTATTCAGCAAACAAAGAGCATTCACGCCCGCACATGTGTAAGAGATCTCTCACAACAAACGTAAGAGATTACAATCAAGCTTCGCAGAAAAATCCTAGATTACAAACCCAAGTCCTTGTTTTGTATGAGTCCGCACAGTTTTTCTTAGCTTTGCCTTCAGATTATTTGCTTGAGGTAGATTGTCGGAGAAGCCTCCAGAGTGTTTAATATACGTGTCGACAGGGAGTTGGCAGGAACAGGAAAAAGCCTAATGGATTAGGTATCTTCAGGATGAAGATTTGATGACTTAGGATGAGTTATCAGCAAGGAAGTTATGCTCTAGGATAGAGTCACTTATCAGGATGATGAGTTAGTAAGGACACCGCTAGGAAGGCGATGAATTGGATAGGTTAAAGGATTTAGCCACGTCAAGGAATGATGCAGGGAGCACCAGTTGCCTATTGAAAGATAAGTAACGCGCAGTAGCAGGATGGCTACGAAAAGAATAGACCCCGTTTGGTGAAAGCCAAACGGGGTTTCCTTTTTCTAAAGCCTAGGAAATTTCAAAAGCTAGGCTACAGAATAATGTTCATCAGGAACATCGCACCAAACGCATTCAACACTGAAATAGCGATCATCACTGGAATGTAACGGCCTTCGGTACCAATTGGTCCCATGATACGACCCATGTATTGAACCTGTGAGCCCATCAAGTAAATAGCTGGCGCTAAGATCGCAATATGATTGCCATTCAAGATACCTTGGTCAAACAGCGTGATTACCACACCCACTGCACCGCCCATCGACATCCACGCACCGATCAATACTGCAGCTGCTTCACCCGGTAAACCAAACACCGCCATGATTGGAGCAAACACACTGCCCATCAAATCCAATGCACCCGTAATCTGCAATGCTTTGATGATTACAAACGCCATCAGAACATTTGGCACTGTCGAGGTGGTCGCAATAACCCAACCTTTCTTAGCACCTTCAACGAAAATATCAGTCACCATTGGTTTCTTTGCTTTTACTTCGCTCATTATGCTACTTCCTCTTCCAGTTTTTGTTCTTTGTCTGATTTTGGTTTGTCTTCTTTGCCTTCAGTAATATTGAGGTAGATACGGAACAGGTTGGCACCCACAAACTTAAAGATGAACATCACTGCTACAGCAAGGCCAATAGATGACGTTACCGCGAGAGAACCGTCCATTGCGGTTAGAGTAAATAGCACAGCACCAGACGAGAAGAAGTTAACGATCGCCGCACCTGCTGTGAATTGGAACATGGTAAAGACATCAGTTTCGCGCTTGGTTAGATGCCCTTCATCTTTAAGCTGACGTGTCATCGCAGCACCTGCATCGGTACTTTGCAAAGAAGCGATCAGTGCCAAGCCTGAGTTACCAGGAATACCCATAAGAGGACGAAGTAGTGGAGTAAGCAGTTTACGAGCCGCATCCAGTGCACCGTAGTGCTCAAGTACGTTGATCATACCCAGAGCAAACATCACGGTCGGAATAAGTGTCAAAGCAAAAATGAAACCGTCGCGAGCACCGCTACCGCCTTTACCACGTAAAGAAGTGGTAGCTGCTTGGATACCATCGGCGGATTCACTCACATCGTAAGCGACTTTACCAAATGAACCGTTAAGCGTCGTAAAATCGAATACGCCATACCATTCATTGGACTGCATTAAGCCGGAAAAAAACACAACCGCGAAGGCGAGTGCGATGTAACTACCGATCGTGACTTTACGATCGGTTTTCGCTGGATTAGTCATAAGGACCTCTATACATCTGGTTTATGTGGAACAGAACACGCATAGATAGTGCAAACTAATGAGCAACAGGTTACTGACCAAAATCAAATAGTGTATGACTTTGAATGTAAGTTCATCAGCAACATATAAAACTGTGATTATGATTTAGATATAGAAAAACAAACTGACAATTTCCTCATATTTCACATACAAAACTAAATAGAATTTGCTGCAACAACGCAACCGAAAACACACAGATACGATACAAAAATCAGCGCTAAACCGATAACCACCTGCCCAATCCAATTTCTGATATTTACGTAAGAGATCTCCTACATTACTTTTCCTGATAGATTTAAAGTCAAACACAATCAAGTACTTAACATGTAGCCTTCCTTGAGAAAGTTAACTGCTTCATTGTGGTTGATTAGGTTTCAATCCGCCCTCAATCGATGAGCCACTTTATAAAGGATTTGAGCTTAATTCGAAATTCCAGACTTAAGAGGTGCTATAGACTTCGCGCAGCCAATATAGAAGGAAAACGGTGACAAAAATGGAAATGAGAACACTCAAATATCAGGTAATGGGTAAAGGCATGTGGATCACTGCCACGGTATCTCGCGCAGTTGCGGACCAACTTGCGATGGAGTATCAATCCTATGGCTGGCCTGTTGAGATATGTGCTGCAGAACAAACAATGACGTTTGATCGTAATGCTGCATAATATTGGCGACACAGAATAAGCTCTATCGGCCCTAAATCCGGTAGGGCTTTTTCTTTATCCGCTTCCACATGCAAGACCATATTTCGTTTGCATCACAGTCTCTTGCATCCCCTGTAATCGGTTGAATTATTAAGATATCTATCACACTC
>NZ_MCYD01000774.1:0-6824 GCF_002876325.1 Vibrio sp. 10N.261.52.A1 | reverse complement strand
CTCTTTTGGATTCATTTATTTATAAGAAACTACAACTTTCAAACTATTCAAATCCCCCATTAAAATACATCTCACTGACCTAAGGAATAAATTAGATATAAATTAAATGAGCTAAGTAGTCGCCCACGGTTTATTCGGCGCTTACTTAAGTGATATCAGTTTTTCCAGGGCAGGTGTAGGTTAATGGATGTGGTCTATACTCGTTGATAGGTATCCACAGTTAATCTTGGTTAACCATATTTGTGGATATTAGCTATATTATGACACAATGGTCATTGCTCATTTTGCTAGTCTTTAGTAGCATATTTGTTATTATTTTAATAACACTCACAGCAAAGGAGGCGCGTATGCTTGGATTTTTTAGTTCTAAAAAAGATGAGAAACCCGATCGCTTGCTAAAACTGATGTTAAAAAACCACGATCGAGTAACCATCAGCCACAATGGTGTTGTACGAGTAAACCTCGAAAATGAAGACGTTAAAAAAGAGATTCAGAAGCACATTGATAAACTCAAAGAGCTTGATGAACTAGAAAAGTACGCCGTCTAACATGGGAATAACTTTAGTCGTGGTAGTCCTAATCTCGGGCTACCTTTTTTCTTATCTACACCTTTCATCTCATTACAAGCTTACCCGAACTGAAGGCTGGCATTCTTACTTTTTTGTAGCTTCACGTGGAATATTTTTTGCAATTTCTAGCATGGTACTTTGCTTTTTAATCGATTATTACGATTGCGTTGCCAAACTAATGCAAACTTATGGATGGAAGCTTCAAGATTTTAGTAAGTTAGCAATCAGCGCTGAGATGCTAAAACAAGGCTCCTGGGCTATTTTAACTGTGTTGCTTGCTTTGGTTGCAGGACTTATCACTCTCGCCAGAGATAAAATTTTTCCAAGAAGAAAAGCACAAAAAATCAAAAATATAGTCAGTGAAAACCATCTAGAAAAGTTCATCGTTGAAGCTTCCTATACCCAGTTCCCTATTGCGATCACATTAAAATCACGTAAAACCTATATTGGCATTTGCTTAGGTGATGAGCTGATTAATAGCAAAATTGAACATATCTCCATTATCCCTCTGCTCAGTGGTTACCGAGACAAAAATGACTTGTCTATAGACATCACAAATAACTACCAAGCTCACTATATTGAGGAAGGGATCGAGGAAGGGGTTCATGAAGAACTCACAAAAGAACATTTTAGAGTCATTGTCCCAACGGATCACATTGAAACATTTTCATTCTTCGATCTAAGCACATACGTTAAGTTCAAGAAGAAAGAATTGGCTAAAAAGCGTAAAGCCTATAACAGTCCCTACCCTGACACTCATGTATCCCACATGACAATACAGTCTTCACAAAACGTCGATTAACTAATGCTATAGTGTGCAGGGACTAACTCTTTACGTAAATAGTTAGTGATTTAACACTTAACATCTACACTAACGGCCAATCATCAGACTCAATGATTTCTAAGTAATCGGCCCACGATTTACTCGGGCGCTTACTTACAGTGATATATTATTGACAGAACTCCAAGGCTTATACTGTTCTTTAGCATATTCTAACTGAGCTTCCATCCAATAACTTTTTTCTCCTTCCTCCACCTCCCTAATTGGTGGGTTATCTTCAAAAACTGACTTCCAATAAGCTAGCCGCTCTTGATGCCGAATAAAATCATGTGAGTACAAATTGTCAGCCTCTTGCTTGATATCATTTAAGTCTAGATCTCTACATTCCATCGACCAACCACGGGCACCAGCTGCCCAGAATAAGAATTCATCCACTTTAGTCTTTGAATCATCGCCTTCAAACGTTACCGAGAACCTATTATCACTTGAAGCAAATACGCCACGTTCACGGATCTCTTTGTTCACCTTCTCCACCTGTTTTTCCAAACGAATAATACGGCTCTGCATTTTGTCAGTGAGCTCTTTCGGTTTGCCTTGTTGCACTGCTATCGACTTCGCCTTTATTGTTTGAGCCTTAGCAGCAGCCAACTTAGATGCCTTTCTTTTCAGCGGTTTTTTCCACTGGTCTAGTTTATGTCCTAACTCCTTAATTATCGCCGTCATATTGCCAGCCTCAAACGAAGCCAAACATTCCCATTTTGGTGCTCGAGTGCTTGCCGATATGTTATAGCGATTCCCTTTTATCAACCCTTGTTCCGAATCTCCACCTTTGGCGGCATACCCAACCGCTTTGATGATGTACGAGCCGGCGGCTTTAGGCTTCCTGATTCGCTCAAGATTTGCAAAACCATGTCCCCAGATTTTCTCCAGTCGTTTTGCCCAAGCGCTGAAGAACCTAGGTTCAACATTCCACTTTAAAAGCATATGTACATGAGGGTTAGGTTCACCATCATCATTGGCCGGACACTCTGCAACCCAAATATAGTGAAAGTCGAGAGGTTTATTTGCTGGGCCAACGTCACTTGGCTTACCTAGATGAGGTGGCACTTTTTCAACTTTCAAATCGCAGTAAGGTTGCCCACTGTCTTCATCGGTTTGAATAGTATGATCAGCCACCCAACCGCGTTGATACATTTTTTTCATTGCATCAAGTAAGCGTGAAACTTCTTTACCTATAGTGGTTTCAATGGTTTTTTCTACCGTAAACTCTTTGTCAGGCTTATCTTCCAAGCGACAGAAATCACCTGCTATCTCACCATTATGATTCATCAACTTGGTTCGCAGTCTATTTTTAAATGGGACTGTTGAATAAGGTCCAGCAATATCGGTAACAGGCGAAGCCACTCGCTTCTCTTTCGAGTTACTCCTATAGGTCACCATGTTTCGACGATAACGAATTGGATGCCTAGCGCCTAGTTCACCCAATTCCGATTCATCAGCCATACCGCCAAATATGGCCAATCGCTGCTCTCTGGTGAACGTTAAGGTCAAAAACGTAGTAAAACCATCGTTACGAACTGCCGCATAAGCCGCACTTTCAAAAATCTGAGTTACCGCTCGCTTGGTCAGCTTGTCGGTGTACCGTTCACCTCTGTTGACAGGTGGTGCTTTACTCGTCGGTGTTTGAGTAATGTGCTGGATTCTATACTGGTCGAAACACTCTCGCTGCTGTAATTGTACTGAAGTAGGAGTGATTTTAGGCTCACAGCGGTTAATTTTACCTTTCTCTTGTAAAACGGCAGGTGTATTACGCTCTGTAGAGGTATACAACAAGTCGTGATTGAAATACGCCTCAGGGCTTTGTAGGACTTCCGATGGATTAATAACCCTATCTAGCAGCTGCAGAGTTTGGCGATTTCGCTCAATTCTATGACGGTGTTTCTCTGTCGGACTTTTGCGCCCTTTGACTAGCCTATACTCTTCGGCGATTCTCGCCGCCGCTTCGCGGTCGTGTTCAGTGCGATAATTAAGAGCTTTAAAAAGATCTATCGATCTCTTGAGCTCAAATTCTCGCTTAGATTGTTGGTTGAAAACACGATCGTAGATTGGGATTTTTTTAACAAAACCAGCGTCTAAAAGGGCTTGCTCTTGGTTGGTGTAAATTTTAGGCACTAAAAAACCAGCGTGGTATCTAGCATCATTTCGTTTGATTCGGTCGAGGGGCATTACTTTCCCCGCTATGTATAAGAGATCATTGTGTGATATTTCATCCATTCTCTGCCACCTCCCCTAATTTTTTTAGTAGAGTCGTCGCCTCTATAGCAAAATAGCGTGAATCTTGAATCTGCCTTTCTAGATCAGTAGTAGTGAGTCCAGCCTCTCGAACAACGTCAATACCCGCCTCCATACAATCTGCAGCTTCAACTAAACGATCTCGTAAATGCCCCATCAAAATCACACTATTTAAATGAGATGAATTAGAAAGAGAAAGAACACATACCTCTTTACTTAAACCAAACTTCCCGCCATGAACTACATGAGTGATTTCATGTACCAAGGACGCACCCGTTTTATGCCCATCTTTGTCAATTTCATGCTGTATCAACACGTCGTTAGCTTGATAGTTACGATCATTGACTCGAACCTCAGCCGTTTTACGACCTAATCGAACCTCATTAAAAAATTCTGATTTGGTGTTTACTTCATGCAATGTCATGCTCACTCACCCCTACCGCCGACAAACAAAACTGTTCAAACTCATATAACGCTTCATCATCAAAATGACCTGAATCACGTAGCCCTAACATTTCAAGAAACAGATGACGATTACTCATATCTAAGTTCGCCCAATGATGAAGCTGTGAAACCTGTGCTATTGAGCCATTGCGATACCAACTTGGGAATGAATAACCAAAAAACACACGAGCACGATCGCCCTGCATAGCTTGCTTGAGATCGGCCAGTACTTCTTCTTGTGGTCGATGTGTTGTGATTGGCTCTTGCTTCTTCGCAATAGCCTCTAACTGGACCAGGACTTGATGTTGCTGCTCTTGATTACTTGAATTAAAGCGAACAGTAATTTGGTTAACAGACTGATTAAAAAGATGTTCTTCAATAGTATTCATCATCAATTCCTCAGGTTTGAGATATAAAAAACCCTCCCTCTTTAAATCAAAGAGGGATAAAGGGTGTAGGCAAGATGCCTAAGGGCTATGTTCTTTTGAGCATCACTGGACTATGACCAGCGTGACTGAATATCTTTTGCGCTGAAATCAAGAGCTTTTAACTCGCGATCAATGCGAGCTTGCTCTAAGCGGTCATCGCTTGAGTTAAATTGATTGAGTAGAGCTTCTCGTGTCTGATAGAGTGATCTCAACTGACGCTCGCCAAGCTCTTTTCTTGTTCGCTGCAAAAGAGCTAGGCCGCGTTCTTTTTGCTCGCGATTCAAAGACCAACAAACTAAATCAGGGCATGGATTTTCTAGTGGTGGGACATCTACTTTTAAATGTTCTCTTGTTGCAACAGACATAACGAATTCCTCTAACTTAAGCCGGGGATTGGTGCACCATTGGCAATAAACTCGAAACCCATACTGATAAAAGGGGTTGTGCCACTTGTGCGGTTTTCTAAATCAGACATAAGCAAAACCAAGTTGCCGATAGCAGCTTGAACTTTTGCAATCGTCTTACGCTTTTCGCTTCTGTATAAGCGGTCTGCATTGCACATCTTCAATGCATCGCTAGACAGCTCACCAGACAGAATCGAATTTTCTAGGATGCGTTCAACGAACGTTTTTGACTCCTCTTCACCGGGTACCTTAGCCACCACCACGCCTAAATCGGCTAATACGGTATTAATGATGGTGTAATCGCCCGTTTCTTTACTTATCAACGCCATATCGACAGGCGTTAACTTATATTGCTGCTCTGGGTTTAACTTGCTGCGTAGCACGGTCCCGCTTAACCCAACACGTTTAGCGAGCTTTTCCACATTGTGATTAATCACAAAGTCTCGACATACAGCGTCAAACGCATTCTGTTTGGGCTCACGTAATTCGCACATGGCATCCATTTCGTTCATGAAAGACACTCTCTACAGAAAAGTCGGAACCAGAATGACTACCCAAGCAAATAAATGAAGCCAGCTTGGGCAGTAATTATTAGTCGGAATAAGGGCAGAAAAAGCCATGGTTAGCCCAACTTCTCTAAAGCTTCACGAGATGCAATTTCCATCATGGCAATAACGTTAACCATAGGGATTTCATTCCTTGCCGCTTTAGGGCGAATGATTAGCTTGTTGTTTTCCATGTCTTTACGGAGTGTCGAAAGGGATACGCCTGAATAGCGAGAATACTCTTCAATGCGCATATATGGGACAGGGGGCGATAGTGCAAATGACAACATGATGATATCCTTACAAGTTAATTTATTGAGAATCAGGCTTAATTGGTTAGCTGCCGTGCTTAAGCTTGAGTACAAGAAAGATTATTGATCCATTTTTGAGCTCTGTAAAGTCGAGAAAGTGGTTTATGATCGTAAAAATGGTTCCAAGTCGCTATGAATAAAATTTTACCGTTTGAATATTTAAAGGGAGAGGCTTTTACAGAAAGGCTTAAAACGCTCACTGGAAAGAAAACTCTTTTAGAAATGTCTGAATTATTTGATGTTAAAAAATCCACTTTTAGCACTTGGAATACTCACGACAGAACATCACATGAATTGATGGTCCGCTTGCATTTAGCTTTGGGCATTCCAATCGAAGACCTCGCGCTCCCTGAAGAAGAACGAGCAAAGCTACCAATTCACCAACCAAAAACAATTTTTGAGCAGCCTTCAGTTCAATTAACAGCAGCAAGCACAAACCCACAGCACCAAACTGTGATTGTGAAAAGTTTTTGTTTAAGCGGCGGCAAGTTATTGGATACTGGCGAGATTCCGTATCCATTAAGAAGAATTAATAGTTTTAGCCTGCAGAACGCAGATCTCATCGAACTAGAGACGAATGAAGCAATTATGCTGGTTGATAAGAACGATAACGATGCCGTAAGCGGAAGCTACCTAATAAGCATTGATGGCCGTCATTCAATAAACGAAGTTCAGAGACTGCCAGGGAAGCTATTGGTCGAGTTCAATGGAACAACCATCGAAACACAAGACGGTGATATTGAAGTGGTTGGAAAAGTAGTCACAGAGACAAGGAAGAGATAATTGTGAATCAGTTTACGGAATTAGTTTGTATGAAGTCTTACTTTCAAAAACACCTTAACGACCCCGTAAACTGGGTAGCGTTCATCAAAGAACATAACATGAGTGGAGAAGAACAAAAGTATTGGCGAGATCACTTCAATTTAGATCACCCCTTCGAAGGGGAACTTGAAGCATAGAGGCAATGTAATCAAATATGATTTACTGATAGCAAACTCATTTTTGCCCCAAAATTATTTAAATTTTTAACTCTAAATCTATATTATCACT
>NZ_MCYD01000773.1:0-3033 GCF_002876325.1 Vibrio sp. 10N.261.52.A1 | reverse complement strand
CGGGGTCACTTCAGAGACATAACGTCACTCGGGCTTTTTCATTACAAATACTCTGAATTAACGAACGAGTAGTCCGTCAGCTATTGATTGGCTTTCGCTTGTTTATCTGCGACCCATCCCGCTGTTAATGCCTTACCCTTACGTAGTCTGCGTACCCACATTCTGCTTGGGTGAATGGCTTCCAGTACATCAGCAGGAAGAGGAAGTGGATCGCCACAAATTTGTGATGCTAAAATCTCTGCGAGTAGGGGAGCAGAGCTTAACCCTCGCGAGCCCAAACCGATAAAGCAGAATAGGTTAGGGAAGCTAGTGACGGTTTCAACATCGTCAACCGAGTCACGCTGTGGGTTAAAGTTATGCAGATTTTGGTACTGCTCTTTAATGGCTTCAAAGTTACCAACGTTACCGACAAACGGAAGATGATCGCGGCTTACACTACGGATACCTTGGCGCGCTAGGTTGCCACTGGTGTCGACTTCTGTTGTCCACGCTTGATCTGGCAGTGAACCATGAAGGCGCTCGCCATTGTGCTGTTGAACTTCAGCATCAAACTCTTGGTTGATGTTGGTTTTGTCGTAGTTTGCGCCAATACAATGGTGTCCATTGTTTGGGTTTTGTGGCGTTAAGTAGCCATCAAAGCACAACACGGTTTTGAGTTTGCTAAGATTTTCCGTGGTCGGAATGTGGCTCACTTGACCTTTAACTGGAGTCAAAGGTACAGGTTGAGTCTGCTCAAACTGAGTGAACTTGTGGCCGTTCGCAACCACCACTTGGTCATGTTTTGCTTGAACCTCACCTTGCGGCGTATCAATCGTTAGCAGCCATTGCTGTTCTGTCTCTAGCCACTCAAGCTGAGTTACTTGATGTTGATAGTGTGTACTTACTTTATTGGTTTGTTCTAATTGACCAATAAGGCCTTGAGTAAGCTGAAGTGGACTCAACCACCCACCTAGAGGAAAGTAGACGCTCTCTTTATCAACGGGCAAACCGATCTTTTCATTTGCTTGCTCTGGCGATAAACGCTGAATCAAATCGGTGTGGAAATTACCTTCCAACATGCGATTGAGCTTCTTAGTCGAACCTTCATCCCACATCAAAATGTTCACACCACACCAGTTATGATCAAATTCAATCGATTTTGCAGCTTGATTGATGAACTGGCGCGCAAACAACAATCCTGGGCCGAATATACGCGAAACGTTTGAGGTCGCTTCACTCAACAGCGGGTAAATCGCACCTTGGTTATTACCAGAGGCGTTACCCGCAGCTTGCTGGTGTTCACAGTAGAGCGTGATGTTCTTACCACGGCGGCTCAGTGTTTTAGCCAACGCAGCACTGGCAACACCACCACCGATGATCGCGATGTCTTGTGAGTTACTGTGCTCTGATAAGCCATACCAAGGCTTGATATTGGTATGAGCATGTTTTTCGCCCAGTCGGCCTGCAATCATTTCACGCTTAGTACCAAAGCCTTTGACCTTCTTCATCTCAAAGCCAGCTTCAATCAAACCACGACGCACGAAACCAGCCGCGGTAAAAGTCGCACAGCTACAATCTTGCTTGGCCAGCTTTGCCATGCCATTGAATAGGTTTTGGTTCCACATCTCTGGGTTTTTGCTTGGGGCGAATCCATCTAGGAACCATGAATCTACCAAACCTTGCTTTGGTGTAGGCACGCTTGGCATACAGTCTTTGATATCACCAAACCATAAGTCCAATGTGATTGCACCATCGCCCAATACAATGCGGTGACATTCAGGCAGTGCGATAGGGTAGTGTTCTTGGAGTTGCGTCGCATACTCGGCTAATTCTGGCCACGCTTGGTGCGCTTTGATGAGATCCTCTTTGTTTAAAGGATATTTCTCAAAACTGATGAAATGTAACTCTTTGGTAATAGCTTGAGGGTTATCTTTAAGGAAAGCATCGAACCATTGCCAAACCGCAAGAAAGTTGAGACCTGTACCAAAGCCAGTTTCAGCGATCACAAAACGGCGCTGATCATGTTCAAGCCAACGCTCTGGAAGGTGGTTTTGCTTTAAAAAAACGTAACGAGTCTCTTCCAAACCATTCACGTTGGAGAAGTAAACATCGTCAAATTGGTCTGAAACTGGTGTGCCAGACTCATTCCATTCCAGCTCAGCGTTAGTAATTGAAGTCATAAAATCTATCATTTTGTGATTTGAAGCGATATGTTGGTAGGGATTGTACGAATTTCTAGGAAAGCTGACCACTTTTGTTAGGCTTCTTAGTTATCATCTAGCTGAATTTAGAATTATAGGAATGTCACATGAAACGAGTCGTAATCACCGGTATGGGTATTGTTTCAAGTATCGGTAACAACGTCGAAGAAGTTTTAGCATCACTGAAAGAGGGTAAATCTGGTATTACCGCTTCAGAGCAGTTCAAGGAAAACGGCTTACGCTCTCAAGTTTGGGGTAACCTAAAAATGAACCCTGCTGACCATATTGACCGCAAAAAGATGCGCTTTATGGGTGATGCAGCGGCATTCGCTTATCTTTCAATGGAGCAAGCAATTGCAGACGCTGGTCTAACAGAAGAGCAAGTATCTAATGACCGCACGGGTATCGTTGCGGGTTCAGGTGGTGCTTCTTCTCTTAACCAAGTAAACGCAGTAGACATCATCCGTGAGAAAGGCGTTAAGCGTGTTGGTCCATACATGGTTCCACGTACAATGGCTTCAACGGTTTCTGCTTGTCTAGCAACTCCTTTCAAAATCCGTGGTGTGAACTACTCTATGAGTTCTGCATGTGCAACATCTGCACACTGTATTGGTCACGCAATGGAGCTTATCCAACTAGGTAAGCAAGACGTAGTATTCGCTGGTGGCGGTGAAGAGCTAGATTGGTCTCTGACTATGATGTTCGACGCAATGGGCGCACTTTCTACTAAGTACAACGATACTCCTGAGCTAGCTTCTCGTACTTACGATGCAGACCGTGACGGTTTCGTTATCTCTGGTGGTGGCGGCATGCTAGTTATCGAAGAACTTGAGCACGCTAAAGCTCGTGGCGC
>NZ_MCYD01000772.1:0-1438 GCF_002876325.1 Vibrio sp. 10N.261.52.A1 | reverse complement strand
TTGAACTTCTACTGGGTGATTTGCGACAACCGAAAGAGCCTTTTCCAATTCTTCTTGGACACTTTTCACGTCTCGTTGGCGTTGCCAACCAAAGTAGTGGGTACCGTTATATTCAATACCTAAAGCAATTTTCATGTTCTTGTTCTCTTTGAAAATGGGCGAGAAGTATATACGGAAATGAGTGCTATCCCAAATAGGATGGGACTAAATCTATAATATTAAAAGCACGACCCACCCAAAATAAAGGGTAGCCAATGCTACCCTTTATATCTCGCTCAATTTATCGGCCGTTTAACGTATCGATAAGATTCTTAGCTTCTCGGCGAATATCGTCGCTTCCGTCGACTATCGCTTCTTCTAGAAGCTTAATCGCGCCTTGAGAGTCACTCATCTCAATGTAGATTTTAGCGAGATCAAGCTTACCAGCAGCTTCAGCGTTACTATCAACATCATAGTTTCCAATATCGCCAATCACATCAGGGAATTCGTTAAGACCAACATCCAGCTTCAGCTCTTCTTCGTCTGGATTAATAGCATCTTCCCCTTCTTGCTCAACTTGAGCCATCAACTCATCGATGGTCATGTATTGCTTATCACGACTATTCGATGATTCGGTCAGGTTATCTTGCTGCGCCCAGTTCTCTTCTTTGATCTTAGGTTCAGCTTGCTGTTCTGCAGACGCCCAGATCTCTTGTTGATCATCCGGCACACCATCTTGCATGCTCGATTGCTGTTCTGGTGCAAGATTAAAACCTTTCCAATCTTCACCGCCCACTTCAAGCATTGCATCAATATCTAACCCAGCGATATCAATCGATGTTGCATCTAATGGCTTCTCGAACATGTTGTCGACTGTGTCTTGAACATCTTCTGAAAGCAATTCAGCCAAATTAGTTTCATCAAAGTTATCGAAGCCTTCTAACGGCTCGTCTTCAACTTCATTCACCTCAGTGCTAGATACTAAAGGTGCGCTTGTTGATTCGTTCGCTTCTGGGAGTCCAGCTAAATCTGCTTCATTGACATCCGAGAAATCATCCGCACCAGCAAAACTTTGTGGGTTCGAGAACAGGTCATGCAGTGCGTCTTGCTCTTCTCCCTGCGGACTAAAGGCAGTTAATGGCGTCGGCTTTTCTGCAAATGCATCAGAGATCGCTTCATCTTCACCGTATTCAGGCAAATCGAACTCGTCAAACTGTACCCCTTGCTCTTCTGCCACAGGCTCAGCACTGCTCTGCTCAATATCGTCTAAAACAGAGTCCGCTTTAGCACTTTCTTCATCGTATTCTGGAAGGTCAAGATCATCGAACTCAAACTTCTCACTGCCATCCGATAAATCTTGCTCTAACTGAGCTTCATCAGGTTCACTCACAGCCTCTGCAAGTGCGTCTTCCTCACCAAACTCTGGTAGCTCAAAGTCGTCAAACGAGAACTCGTCTTC